>DBEXMY010000253.1:0-6795 GCA_048168905.1 Collinsella sp.
ATGGCCCCGCCGACCGCTTGCAATCGGTCGGCGGGGCCTGCCGTTGAACCCGTCCCGGTCCGCCCCCGGCATGTCGTCGACGCCTTCGGCTCAGTCTCAAATCCGCGGATACCGTTCTGTCGGCCCGCACTCCATTCCTTCGGCGGGGTTCCCCAAGTCTGTCGAGGCGCATGCGGAGGGCTCCGCGCGCACAGCGAAATAGGGGGTATCCCCGAAGGCCGCCCGGCTCGCCGGGACGGGGGCTATGTCTATTCCGCGCCCTCCCGGCACATCATGCCGAGGGCCCAGAGCCACCTCACGAGCTCGGCCGCGGTGGCCGCGTTGGCCTGCGCCGCGGGCACGCCGCGGGCGCGCATCTCCTCGCGCCGCCGCAGGAGCCGCTCGGACCCCTTCCTCCCGTGCATCCTTATCTCGAGGGGCACGCCCGTGTCCCTTGGCATGAGCTTCGGCTGGTGCCGTGCCGCGGCGTAGCACCATGAGCCCTCAACGGCCAGCTTCCTCACGAGCGCGTTGCCCGCACCGCTGATGCCTCCGAGCCGCACGGAGTCGCCACTCGACCTCTGACTCGGCGCGAGGCCGAAATAGGCCGTGACCTGCCTTCCGGAACGGAACCTCGTGAAGTCGCCGACCTCGGCCGAGAAGGCCGCGGCCAGCGCGAAGGCGCAGCCCTTGATCGACTGGAGGGCGGCCACCTCCGCGGCGATCGGGCTGGCATCCACGGCGGCCCTGTACTCGGAGAGCAGGTCCGCCCGGGCCTCCGCCGCGGCCTCGACCTCGTTCCTCAGGGCGGCGAGCGTCCAAACCCCGCCATCGTCCTCCGGCCTGACCTTGTCGAGCCACCTCAGGAAGTCGTAGGTCCAGTACTTCCTCGGGTTGCCGGCGGGCGTGGTGCCGCCGTAGACGAACCCTCGCTTTGCGAGGAAGGCGAGCAGCCGCTGCTTGGCGGTCGCCAGGCGCGCGGTCGCCCCGTCGTAGGCGCCGGCGAGGTCCCTGATGCCCTCGACCTCGGGGGAGGGGACCCATACGGGGGAGATGTCGTGGGCGAGTATCGCCTTGGCCATCCTGGCGGCGTCGTTCCTGTCGTTCTTGGAGGCCGAGTCGGCGGCCGACCTGGGGATCTTCGAGACCGCGGCGACGACGCACTCGACGCCGAGCCCGGCGAGCTCCCTTTGCGGGGCGAAGCCGAGGTAGCCGCTCTCGTAGGCCGCGAGCGACGGCCCGGGGAACCCATCCATCCACCCGGCGATCTCGCCCCAGGGGTTGCCGGGGAACCTCCTCGTCACGGCCTCGCCGGTGTCCGCGTCGAGGGCGCAGACGGTGGTCGACCTCAGGTGGACGTCCATCCCGAACGCGGTAGAATACTTTGGCATGGGAGCCTCCCAACCTCGTTGCGGCGCGGCTGCGCCTATGGCACTTCAACATCATTGTCGCAGCCCCGACCCGCGGTCACGAGCGGGGGCTCCTATCTTTTTAGTGCCCTCGGATTGGGTCATAGTGTCTGTCGGTACCAAAACATCGGCGTTGCCAAGGCCGGCAGTTAGGGACGTTCCTTTTTTGCCGGCAGTTTGGGACACTCCTTGGGTAGTCGTTGGGGACGTTCTTGTTTGACTAGTCGTTTAAGAACATCTCCAACGACTACATGGCACGAGAGTGGATAATCTCCCGGTTTGAGCCTGCATTCAAGTTCAAAGTGGGAGATTATCCACTCTCATTTGTTATGTGCCCGAAAATCCACGCTCGTTTCTACTCTGCCTACATTTGGAGGAAGAGCTCGTGGAGGCGGGTATCCTCGTCGAGTTCGGGGTGAAAGGTAACGCCGAGCTGGTTGCCTTGGCGGGCGGCGACGATACGGCCGTCGACTTCTGCTAGAGCCTCAGCGTCGCCGTGCACTTCGACGATGCGGGGCGCGCGGATAAACGTCAGCGGCACCTCACCGTCGATACCGCCTACCTGCCCCTTGGTGCGAAAGCTGCCGAGCTGCCTGCCGTAGGCATTGCGCTCGACGAGCACATCCATGGTTGCCAGGCGCGGCGTCCCCTTATCGTCGTGGGCGGCAAGGTCGCGCGCCAGCAGAATCAAGCCGGCGCAGGTGCCCAGGACGGGCATGCCTTCAGCGATACGGGCACGAAGCTCCTCGAGCATGCCCAACTCATCAAGCAGCTTCCCTTGAACGGTGGACTCGCCGCCGGGAAGTACCAGACGGTCAAAGTCCTGCTTCAAATCAGCCGCCTGCCTCAGCTCAATACAGTGTGCGCCAAGCCCGGATAGTCTTGCCTCGTGCTCGGCAAAAGCGCCTTGGACCGCCAGCACGGCGACCGTTTGGTCTGCATAATCGCTCATGTGCGATCCTTTCTGCTGGACTAGCGCCCGCGCTCTTCCATGATAATCTCGATCTCGTCGGCGTTGATGCCCACCATGGCCTCGCCCAGGTCCTCTGAAAGCTCGGCAATGAGCTTGGCATCGGTGAAGTTTGCCACGGCCTTGACGATGACGGCTGCGCGCTTGGCGGGGTCGCCGCTCTTAAAGATGCCCGAGCCGACAAACACGCCTTCGGCGCCCAGCTGCATCATCAGCGCGGCGTCGGCGGGGGTCGCTACGCCGCCGGCGGCAAAGTTCACGACGGGAAGCTTACCCGTGGCATGGACCTCGCGCACCAGCTCGACCGGAACCTGCAGTTGCTTGGCTGCCTCAAAGAGCTCGTCGTTGCGCAGGGCAACAACGTCACGGATCTGCTTTTGGATCTTGCGCATGTGACGCACGGCCTGAACGACGTCGCCCGTACCCGGCTCACCCTTGGTGCGAATCATCGTGGCGCCTTCGGCAACACGGCGCAGCGCCTCGCTCAGATCACGGGCGCCGCAGACAAACGGCACGTCAAACTGGGTCTTGTCGATGTGATAGACGTCATCGGCAGGGGAGAGAACCTCGGACTCATCGATGTAGTCGATCTCGATGGCCTGCAGGACCTGCGCCTCGACGATGTGACCGATGCGGCACTTGGCCATGACGGGGATGGAGACGGCCTCCTGGATGCCCTTGATCATCTTGGGGTCGCTCATGCGCGAGACGCCGCCTGCGGCACGGATGTCGGCCGGAATGCGCTCGAGGGCCATGACGGCGCAGGCGCCTGCCTCCTCGGCGATGCGTGCCTGCTCGGGCGTGGTAACGTCCATGATGACGCCGCCCTTGAGCATCTGCGCGAGCTCGCGATTGAGCTTGACGCGGTCGGCCTTGCTGTTCTGTTCTGCCATGGTTGCTCCCTTGGTTGGCATGTGCATTGCTTGACGGAACATCCTATCGGGGAGCTGGGTATGACAAAATACTCAGTTTTCGAGATAATTACAAGGTCAGACTAATACCAGATTGAATGACTTAATAAGGTCAGGTGATAGGCTCATGCTTGACTACAATTTGGAAAAACGCGGCGAAGCATCGCTCTATGAGTATGTTTACCAGCAAATTCGAGATGATATCGTAGCTGGACGCATTGTGGCGGGGGAGCATTTGCCGTCTAAGCGCGCCTTTGCCAGTCATCTGGGAATCAGTGTTATTACCATCGAGAATGCATATAGCCAGTTACTCGCTGAGGGCTATATTTGCTCAATACCACGTCGTGGCTACTACGCTTGCGAGCTTCCGGATGCACCGGTTTTGGCTTCGACTGCGGAGGGCATCGACCGAGATGCCGTCTCTGTGGGCCCCAGCGTGCATGATGTCAACGGACAGGTCGAGCTATTCGATGCACTTTCTCCTTCCGCTTTGGAGGCGGCGCGGCTTTGGCAAAGCGCACTACGGGCGACGCTGGCATCCGAAGATGAGCGCGAAATCTTTTCGCCCGCACCGGCGCAGGGCACCGCTCGGCTGCGACGCGCAATTGCTCACCACCTGCGTGGGACAAGGGGCATGAATGTCGATCCCAATAACATTGTTATCGGCGCGGGCGCCCAGCTGCTCGATACCATGTTGGTTCAGTTGCTTGGCGCTGACAAGGTGTATGCCGTTGAGGACCCGGGCTATTTACGTCTGACGCGCATCTATCAGGCTATGGGCTGCAAAGTTCGACATATCCCGTTGGATGATGAGGGCGTGGACTTGAGCGCTCTGCAGAAAACCGGGACAGATGTACTTCATCTGATGCCGTCCCATCAGTATCCGACCGGCCTTGTGACGAGCATTGCGCGGCGCTATGCGCTTCTGAGCTGGGCCGCCGAGCGACCAGGTCGGTATCTCATCGAAGATGACTTTGATTGTGAGTTTCGCCTTGCCGGGAAGCCGATTCCCGCGCTCGCGTCGATCGATGCCGCCCAGTCGGTTATCTACACCAACACGTTTTCGAAGAGCCTTTCATCGGCGTTGCGTTTGGCGTACATGGTGTTGCCCGATGAGTTAATGGAGCGGTTTAGGTGCAACCTTGGTTTCTACGCCTCGTCGGTGAGCTCTGTTGATCAGGTCGCTTTGGCGCGTTTGCTGGAATCGGGTGATTACGAGCGACATGTGAACCGCGTGCGCGTTCGTGCTCGCGAGGCGCGTGATGGCCTGATGGCGCTTGTGCGGAAGGTATTTCCGGCAGGAGAGGTCTCGATCGAGCATGCAGACGCGGGCCTTTACTGTATCGTGGTTGCGGAGCGTGGAACGGGCAGAAGCACTTTTGCACGGGCCCTCACGCGCTCGAGTATCCCGTTTATCGATATCAGTGACTGTTATTGGTGTGCCGATGGCGCATCTGTCCCTGAAAACTCAACTCAAATTCTTGTCCAGTATGACGATCTGAGTCCAAAAGTGCTAACTACCTTGGAATTGCAGCTAATGGGGGGCACTCTGCAACCTAAGTGAGTAGACTTTTAGCACTTTGGCGACCAGGAAGTTTTGTAACAAGCTATCTACCTGCGGTTTTGAAAAGCAGGATGACCGGCCTGCTCGGGATGTTCAAAAAAGTCTACTCACTTGCCGCGCAAAGCTCCTGCATGAGAAAAAAATGGGGTTTTCAACAGGGCTTCGTCCAGCTCTTGGCAAGCTTTTGGCCAGTTGGGGAGGGCTGTTGAAAACTTTGCAGTCCGTTCGGCGCCATTTTTGGTGCGTTCGCGCCAATGCGTGACTGACTGGGTTGAAATTCGTGTTTTCCTGTGCCTATGAAGGATCTACTTTGTGACATATCGGCTTTTAGGTACTGGCGTTTGCCTCCTCAAGTCCGCGCTTTGTGTCCGCCGCTTCCACGACCGGAAGAAGACCGGCAGCGATATGATCTCGCCCGCAACCCGACGGCTGCGGTCGCGCTCGGTTTTCCGTTGTATACATTGGTTCGGACGAGAAACAAACGGACTTGTCCTGCCAGCATTAGGCAGCGGCTGTTTCTTGGTGAGCTCCCCAGGGAATCCGTGCTGGAAACGGAGCATGGGTTTTTGGTTACATCTCCTCTACTGACGACATTCATCATGTCGCGGCATCTGACGGATCTTCAGCTTCTTTTGGTATTGGCGGAGATGTGTGGCTTGTTTGCGGTGTGTGCCCTGCCGGCGGCACTTGAGGCGGAGCTTTCGCGTGCAATTGATTCGGGCGCGATTTCGACAACGTTCGGTTGGGTGCGCTGCCCGTCCGAGGACGGCATCGCCTCAAATTTATGGCGTCGAGACGCTTTGGTTTTGGGCGGAGACCTTGACCGTTTTTGTTCAGATGTTTGCGGGATGCGTTGCGGCAATAGATTTATGGCGGTATCGCAACTCGTTCCATTGGGTGCCGCGTCGCCTTTTGAGGTCGAGGCGTATTTGTTGCTTGGACTGCCGCGAGCCCTGGGAGGCGAAGGTTTTTGCGGCATAGAGCTTAATGTTGAAGTGATGCTAAACACAAGTGCTCGAGCGATTGTGGAAAAGTCCCGTGTATATATCGACCTACTTCTTTCTTCGCCGGACGGCAGGCGACAGGTGGCCATTGAATGTCAGGGAAAGGCCTCGCACGGACGCGCAGGGGATGGCTTGCGTGACGCTGACCGCATGACGGCCCTTCAGGCCATGGGCTACGATGTACTTCTCCTGACACACAGACAGATATCCGATGAGGATAGATTCCGCGCGATCGTTAAGGCCATATGCAGGATGCTCGATGCTGAATATCGTGATAAAAGCTCAGATGAGCAAAGGGCCGAGGCATTACTCCGGTCTGAACTATTTGTTGACTGGACAAAATTGGGAGTAATCGACGAAAAGATGCCCGTTAGACACAAAACAGCTCGATCTTGGACGGCTGCGGTTCTAAGTGAGTAGACTTTTGACGCTTTGGCGACCTGGCCGTTTTGCAACAAGTCATTTACCTGCGGATTTATAAAGCAATATGGATGGTCTGCTCGGCAAGTTCCAAAAAGCCTACTCACCTAGTTTTTGATGAGAAGCCGATGCTGAAGGTGGTTTTATTTCAGGGCGTTAACGAGTCCTCGAGACATAAAAAGGCCCGAACCAATACGGTCCGGGCCTCATCGAGCTTGAGGTTATGTCTCAGGCGGTTGGCTTAGCCAAAGTAGCGCTTGAGCAGGCCGGCGAAAGCCTTGCCGTGGCGGGCCTCGTCGCGAGCCATCTCGTGCACGGTGTCGTGGATGGCATCGAGGCCGGCGGCCTTGGCACGCTTGGCAAGATCGGTCTTGCCGGCGGTGGCGCCGTTCTCGGCCTCAACGCGCATCTCGAGGTTCTTCTTGGTGGAGTCGGTCACGACCTCGCCCAGGAGCTCGGCGAACTTGGCGGCATGCTCGGCCTCCTCGTGGGCAGCCTTTTCCCAGTACAGGCCGATCTCGGGATAGCCCTCGCGATG
>DBEXMY010000254.1:0-2856 GCA_048168905.1 Collinsella sp.
GCGGATTGCCTTTATAGAGGAGAAGTTCGAACTCGATACCGCGAACCTCGAACTCGAGAACAACGAGCTCCACGCCGCGAGCGTCAGATATCTCGCCGATGCCAGGGAGCTCGACAGGCAGGTCGTCCAGCTCCATGCCGAGGCTGAGGCCATGGTCGATGAGATCGAGCGGCTGCGCGGCGAGCGTGACACTGCACTGAAAGCCCAAGCCGACACACTCCTGGCCCAGCGCGACCTGATGGCCGAGATCGCCGCCCTCAAGGACCGTCTCGCCGCCTCCGAGCAGCGGGCGGCCGTGGCCGAGGCCAAGGTCGAGGTCATGACCCAGATGAAGGGCGAGTAGCCCCGCGCTTCTCCTATCAGGCGGCTGATTTCTAGGAATCTTCTAGAGCGCTTCCAGAAGGTTCCTAGAACCGGGCGCAGCATCTTCGATCGGCACGATGTCTCGGTAGATCAGGCGATGCTTGGCGTCGCGCCATTCGTCGCCGTGGTAATGCCCGAAGAACCAGGTTCGGTAGCCGAGCCGTCCGTCGAGCTCGCCAAGGAATCGTTGCAGCCGGTCGCCCCGATACTCGCGTCCGCACTCGCGGCACATCCCCTCAGCAAGGGCGGCAGGAGCCTCGTGAGTCACCACGTAGTCGACCTTCCAGCCCACGCGGTCGAGCGAGGCGCGGCAGTGCCCCATCTCCTCCTCGCTCGGCATCTCCTCGGGCCACCAGCTCCTCCCCTCCTTGCGATACTGCCTGTCGTTGCTCGTGGCGCCGCCCATGGCAAGGACTATGAGCCCGTCGATATCGAACACCTCTCCGCGCATCAGGTGCAGCACGTGCGGTCGCGCCTCATGGACGAGACCGCCGCTCCACTCCCGCACCGGCAGTTCTGCCAGGGCGTGGTGGTTCTCATGGTTGCCGTCTATGAAACACGTCGTCCAGGGCTTCGACTCGAACCAGTCGAGCCAATACCTCTCAGCATTCGAACCGTCCCAGACAAAGCCGAAGTCGCCGGCCACGATCACCGCGTCATCGCGCGTCAGCGTGCGGCCCAGCGGCCAAGACTTGAAGGCAAACCGGCTGGACCCGTACTCGGCCCTGCCGTGCACATCGCCCGTCACATAGATAGCCATCAGCACGCACCCCACGGCAGGAGTTTGTCCCCGAGCCTCACGATCCGGTCGTACAGCACCGTGTGCCGTTCGTCCGGGTTGCCGTCTCGGTGGAAGTGACCGTAATACCAGCGCTTGTAGTCCAGGCGGTCCTCGAGCTCGTCGAGGAATCCGGTCAGCCGGTCCACATCAGGGCGTTCCCAGCCTGGGTCCGGGTAGAGCGTCGGCGAGAGCATGCGCGTGGCGCAGGTATGGGTGATGACGCAGTCGACCTTCCAGCCGATCTCGTCGAGCTTTGTCCGCGCGGTATCGAAATCGCGCTCGTCCGGGAGCTCCTGAGGCGACCAGCTGGAATACGGCACGCGGTATTCCCTGTCCACGCTCGTGGCACCGCCCATGGTGAAGATTGTCGAACCGTCGAGCTCGAAGACCTCGCCGCGCGTCAGGCGGCGGATAGACGAAGTATCCGACAGGCGCTGCGTCAGCCCGCCATGCCACGGTTCCATGGGGCGTTCCTCCCAGTGGTCGAAGCGCTCGTGGTTGCCGTCGACGAACAGTACCGTGTAGGGGCGCGACTCCAGCCAGGCGATGTCGGCGCATTCCTCGGCAGAGAAATCCCACGGAAAGCCAAAGTCGCCGGCGACGATGAGGTAGTCATTGCTGGTAAGGCTATCGCCAAGCTCCCAGTCGCGGAGCTTTTGCATGTCGAGCCCACTGTGGATGTCGCCCGTCACATAGACCGTCATCGAATCACCTCTTCCCTCTTGTACGCCGCCAGCTCGCGCTCGACCTGCCTGTCGCCGGTCTCGTTGACCCACCAGGGCCATTTCACCCGGCCGCACGGCTCGTCGACTCCGGCGAACCACTCCCTCAGCTCGTCGAGGCTCACCGGGGAGTGCCCGTTGGCATCGCAACCGACGTCGTAGCGCAGAAGGCCCTGCTTGCGGTTGAACTCGTTGTACGCGCCGCCGCCGCTGTGGATGTGCCCGTGGAGGTGCCACGATCCATGGCTCATGCCCTGCCAGTCGGCCATGGGGTAATGGCTCAGGACGATCTTCTGCCCGTCGATCTTGAGCACGCAGATCGGCGGCTCCACGGTGAACGCGCCCGCGACCGCCGGCTGGGTCCAGTCCTTGTCGTGGTTTCCCGGGACGAGGTGGATGCGCCTGCAGGCGATCCGCTTGCGCAGGGCATAGGCGTCCTGGGCGGTCATCTTGAATGAGAAATCCCCCAGGATGTAGAGCTCGTCGTCCACGGCGACCCTGCCGTTGATGCCGTCGACGATGGCGTCGTTCATCTGCCAAATCGTCTCCCACGGGCGGCCGGTGAACTTCAGCACGTTCTCATGCCCGAAGTGGGTGTCGCTGGTAAACCAGATCATATTTATGTCTCCTTCTGTCGCTAAAAAACGTTCTCCTTCGAGGTCAGGAGACGTTTTATGAGCGACATGAGGTGCATATCCCTCATGTTTCAAGCTCCAATCTGCCGGATTTGCCCAACTAAAAGTTTACGCCCACGCGCGAACAGGATTTGATTTTTGAAATATGGACGAATTCCTCGTCAGGAGGGTAAAATGATACCGACGGCAGCCCAAGTTGTGGTGAGCTGGGCAGAGCCGTTGCTTAGTAGAGTTAGGTCATCGTCTTAGCGACGGTGGCCTTTCTTTTTGGGCTTCGAGCCCTGCTTGAGTGCCTTGGAAAGGCCGACAAGGGCCGTGAGGAGCGAGACCATAGCGGTCAGGAGCTTCACGAGCT
>DBEXMY010000255.1:0-4588 GCA_048168905.1 Collinsella sp.
CCTTCTGGCTGTACTACTGGCTGCTGTCCAAGAAGATCAACCCCATGGTGCTGATCGTGGCCACCATGGTCGTGGGCATCATCGGCGCGTTCTTCGGCGTGCTGGCGTAAGGGCCCGGCCTATTATCTGCCCCCAAGGGAAACGGCGACCCATTGCGGTCGCCGTTTTTTATTACCGAAAGCTAGTTGGAGGTGCTTCGTGATTCGATCTGACAATCCACCCGATAATGGCGTGAGCGGGGCGATGTATCTATTTGGCACGGCGCTCTTGTGGAGTTTTATCGGCATCCTCGTTCGCGCCAATTCGCAGTCAGCTCTTTTGATCGGTGCCGTCACGGCAATATTTATGGCGCTCTTTATCCTGCTCGTCGGCAGGCCCGTCCTTCGCGTCAGCCGTCTTATTGTCCTTGTGGCCGTCTGCAACTTCGTGACGGGCACCACGTTTAACTTTGCCAACCAGCTCACGACGGTCGGCAACGCGATCGTTCTGCAGTACACCTCGATGATTTTCGTTATCGTGTATCAATCGCTCGCAACTCGCACGTTGCCCTCGCCTGCGAAGATTGCCTCCGTGGTGGTTGCTTTTACGGGTATGGGACTTTTCTTTTTAGGTGATTTGAGCGCCGAGGGCATGCTCGGCAACCTGCTTGCCGTCATTTCGGGTGCCGCCTTTGGGCTGTGTTTCTTTTTAAACTCTCGCCCCGATGCGTCGCCCATGGTGTCCTCGCTCATCTCCTGCGGCATCTCGATACTGCCGATCGTCTATTTTGCCGGCGACCTAGGCTCCGTGAAACCCTTTGAGTGGGGGCTTATGCTGGTGCATGGCCTTTTTTGCAGCGGCCTTGCGAGTGTGCTGTATGGCAAGGGGATTGCGCGCACCAACGCGTTTGCGGCCAACTTGGTCTGCATGAGTGAGGTCGTGCTCGCTCCCTGCTGGTCGGCGCTCCTCTTTGGCGAGGTCTTTAGCTGGAACGAGTTCTTGGGCGCGGCGATGATCGTTTTGGTGATTGTGGCCAACTTGGCATCCGATGCTTTTGGCGACGGCTTTCTGGTGGCGCTTGTCCGCCATCGAAACAAAGAGCGTGCCTAATGGGATGCGCCTGCCGTTTACGGTAAAAAACACCCCGCTGAGCGACTGGTATTAAATAAGGCGAACCTGCATACCTATAATTGGTATCAAATCATTTGTGCCTGGTATGGGTGTTAGCAGCACGCCAGGTGCGGTTCGGACCGTGTGGTCAAACTCCCGGATTGATATCAATAACGCGCGCGACGGGAGTGACGACGGTTCGAGATTCCTTATTGGGAGGAACTATGCTTGTCCAAGCAATCCTCGTCGGCTTAGTCGGAGCTTTTGGATGTCTCGACTACCAGCTCGGCACCCTCTACGCGTTCCGCCCCATCGTCCTGTGCCCGCTCGTCGGCCTGGTGCTGGGGGACCTGCAGACTGGCCTTGCCGTTGGCGCCAGCCTGGAGTTGCTGTTCATGGGCTCGATCTCCATCGGCGCCTACGTGCCGCCTAACGAAACCGTCGGCGGCGTGCTCGCCTGCGCGTTTGCCATTCAGCTCGGTCAGGGTACCGAGACCGCCATCGCGCTCGCCATGCCCATCGCCGTCCTTGCACTGACGATCGGCAACATTACCAATGCCTTGTTCCCTGTGTTTGTCGATATGGCAGACAAGTTCGCCCTCAAGGGAAACCTCAAAGGCATCTACGCCGTTCATTGGGGAATTGGAATCTGGGGCTGCGTCGAGTACTTCCTGCTGTGCGGCGGCGCCTTCTATTTGGGTTCCGACGCCATCCAGGGCCTGCTCGACTTCATCCCGCCCTTCATCATCGACGGTTGCGGCGTTGCCGCCAACATCCTGCCTGCCATGGGCTTCGCCATGCTCGGCCGCCTGGTGCTCACCAAGCAGCTCGTGCCCTTCTACTTCCTGGGCTTCCTGCTGTGCTCCTACGCCAACGTGCCCGTCCTGGGCGTCGCCCTGATCGCCATCATCATCGGCATCGACAAGTTCGACCTGCTCGGCCTGGGCGGAGCCCAGCCCCAGCTCTCCGCTGAAGGGGATGAGGACGATGACTTCTAGTCCCGAGAACAAGATCACGCGCTCCGACCTCGTCAAGAGCGCCGTCAACGTCGGCGCCCTGGGCATGGAGTTCTCCTGGACCTACTACAAGCAGATGAACATCGCCTTCTGCCTGATGGTCGCCAACATGCTCAAGAAGATCTACGCCGGCCGCCCCGACGACTACGCCGAGGGCCTGCACCGCCACTGCGCGTTCTTCAACATCACCGTCCAGTTCGCCCCGTTCGTCGGCGGCATCGCGATGGCCATGGAGGAGAAGGTCGCCCGCGGCGAGATCGAGCCCGAGAGCGTCAACGACGTCAAGGCCGCCCTCATGGGCCCGCTGTCCGGCATCGGCGACTCCATCTTCCTGTCGACGCTGCGCGTGGTCGCCGCCGCGGTGGGCATCAGCCTGTGCCAGGCCGGCAACCCCTTCGGCCCCATCGCCTTCCTGCTCATCTACAACGTCCCCGGCTTCGCGCTGCGCATCTGGGGCGCCGTCAAGGGCTACGAGCTGGGCGTGGGCTTCCTGGACGAGGCCCAGAGGACCGGCCTCATGCAGAAGATCATGACCTGCGTGGGCATCGTGGGCGTCATGGTCGTGGGCGCCATGTGCAAGGACATGTTCTGGGCCAGCATCCCGGTGGCCATCGGCTCGGGCGACGACGCCCAGACCCTCCAGGACATCCTGGACGGCATCATGCCCGGCATGCTCGGCATGATCGCCTTCTGGCTGTACTACTGGCTGCTGTCCAAGAAGATCAACCCCATGGTGCTGATCGTGGCCACCATGGTCGTGGGCATCATCGGCGCGTTCTTCGGCGTGCTGGCGTAAGGGCCCGGCTGCATAGATTTTCGTTGCAACCTGGAAAGGGGATGGAGCAGGCCTATGCCCTCCATCCCCTTTTTGTATAGAAGGAGTTCGTATGTTCGCGAAGGATCGCGAAGCAATGCGCCTGACGCCGGCAGAGGTCAGGCTGATTCTTATTGAGTCCCTGCAGTGGTGCGCCAACAACGCGGTCTACTTTTTGGGGCTTATCGGTGCGGCCACGTATGATCTGGCCGGCACGGCCTTTTTGGTTGCCGCCATTACGCTCGCGCGCAATCTTATGACGTCGGTGGGCAATATGGTGTCGGGCTCGGTCATCGACCGCTTTGGACCGCGCCGGACGTCATTTGTGACGTGCGTGATTACGGCGGTGCTATCGCTTGGCGTGGGGTTGGCGCCGTTGTCTGTCCCCGGGCTTGTGTTTGCCGCGTGCGTCTTGGGACTTGCGGGCGGCTTTATCAACACCTGCACGCATGCGTTTCCGGGATACCTGGAGTCGACCACCGAGGGCCGTACCCGCGTGAACGGTCTCATGGTGTTCTACAGCAATATCGCCTATACCGCTGGCCCGCTGCTCGGCGGTGCCATCGTGAGCTGTTTTGCCACGCAATCGGTCTATCTGCTCATGGCGGGCATGATGGGTGTGGCGGCCGTGCTCTCCTTGGGCTGTCACGAGTGTGTTGCTCCCGCAAAAGGGGAGAAGCCGAAGGGCGGTATTCTGGGCGGCATGGCCGAGGGCGCGCGACTTACGTTTCGCGACCACGACTTGCGCCTCATCTTTATCTCGGGCTTTTTGGGTTTCTTTGCGTTCGGCGCGTTCGATTCGCTTGAGTCGTTGTTCTACCGCGATGTGCTCAACGTGGATATCGTCTGGCTGGGCTGGCTGTCCTCGGTCGTGGGCCTCACTTCCTCGGTGGGCGCGTTCATCCTGACCAAGCTTTCTGCTCGCCATGTCAACCTGCGATTGTTGCTCGGCGCGCTCATGGCCGTGGGCATTGGGTCCATGGTGTACGTGGGCACCGATATGCTGGGGGTTGCGATTATCGGTCAGGCGATTAACGGACTGGCTTGGGGTTTCTTGGAGCCGCTGCAGATGATCTTGATTCAGGAGCGCGCGGACATCAAATACCTGGGGCGCATTACCGGCTTTGTGCGTTTTGGCCTGATGAGCGCCGGCGTGCTTCCGTTGCTGGCGGCTCCGTTTTTGGCGGAGGCTTTGGGCGTTCAGGCGGTGCTGTTTGGGGCATCGACCATTATCGCGCTGGTAGGAACGCTGTTCTTTGTCACACAAGGGAGGCGCCAGAGGTGTTAGCTATACATTCAATTCTAATTTAATACCACTCACCAGAGAATTTCGACCGTTCACAGAGGATTGGAGCAGATTGATAAGTGGTATTAAAAACACATTAGGTGTATGTCTATAATTGGTATCGAAAAGAAACGCAATGTATAGAGTTGCGTGCAGGACAGAAAGGAAAAGCCATGAAGGAAACCGAGAAGATCGAGATCATGCACTTTAGCCAGGAGGGCTACGTCGAGGACGGCAAGAACGTCTACGAGACCGGCAAGAAGATGACCGCGCTCGCCGACAAGGTCGCCGACGAGGGCTACGACGCCGTGTTCCTGATGGGCGTCGGCGGCACCTGGGACGAGCTCATGCAGCTCGAGTACCTCATGAACAAGTTCGGCGACC
>DBEXMY010000256.1:0-4042 GCA_048168905.1 Collinsella sp.
CCCCAGCGATTCCAATGAGGAGATCACCATCGATGCGCAGGCAAAGGCCATGTTTCCCAATCGGCGCGCAAAAAACGACTTTAAGGAGCGCATTGCCATTTTTTGCCCCGAGGAGTACAAGCGCGAAATCGTGTCCAACCGCACGCTGACCGAATTCCAGTACGCGCTGTCAAATGGTCGCATCACGTACTATCTTCAGCCCCAGGTCGATATGGAAACCGGCGAGATTATTGGCGCCGAAGCACTCACCCGCTGGATTGACAAGGACGGCTCTCTCATTTCGCCCGCAACGTTTATCCCCGCACTCGAGGAAAGCGGCTTTGTAGTGACGCTCGACAAATATGTTTGGCAGGGCGTCGCCATGTGGCTCCGCGAGCGCCTCAATCGAGGACTTCGCGTGGTTCCGATTTCCCTCAATGTGTCGCGCGTAGACATTCTTGCCTGCGATGTCGCCGAGCATATGGGGTCGCTCGCCGCCCAGTACAACCTGCCGCCCGAACTCATGCACATCGAGATCACCGAGACCGCCTATACCGAAGAGTCCGAGGCCGTGGATAAGCTGACCGCGGATCTGCACACCCGTGGCTTCTCGACCTACATGGACGATTTTGGCACCGGCCAGTCCACGCTCGCGATGCTCAAGAACGTCAACGTCGACGTCATCAAGCTCGACCGCACCTTTGTGCCCACCGACCGCGATCAAGGCCGCAGCGCGCAGATCGTGTCATCGATGCTCGAGATGGCGCAGTCGCTCCATCTGCCCGTCGTGGTCGAAGGCGTCGAGACAAATGAGCAGGCAAACATGCTACGACAAATGGGCGCCCGCTACGCTCAGGGCTTCCTCTACTACCGTCCCATGCCGGCGAAGGATTTTGAGGCATTGCTCGATGGTGGCAATAACAACTGATACGCTCGCGCGCAAAACGCCACCGCCGAAGGGGGAATTTGCCTCCATTAGCTAACTTATATCCCCAATTCAAACCGAATTGGGGATATGATACAAACCGTTGTTCCGCCCAAGGAGGTTATCCATCATGAACAAGTCGTACCGCATGGGCGAGCAATCGATTATTGTCTATCTTCAGCGACTTGCGAATGGCGTCTCGACCGCCGAGCTTGACGTTGCCGCCCTGCCCGTAGAGTTGCGCGGCATTGGCGAGCAGTTGAAAAAGACGCATGCCATCCTGCAACAAGAGCGCCGGCTGCTTGAGAGCAACGCCTATATCGACCCGCTCACCAACTTGGGCAACCGCAACGGATTCGACCGTCACGTCGAGCAACTCTGGCACAAAGGCGACCCCTTCACCTGCGCCTATATTGACATCGACCATCTAAAACATTGCAATGATAGGTTTGGCCACGCCGAAGGCAATCGCTATATTCTGAGCATCTGCCGCACGCTCTCCGAAACCATGGAGCACGATGAGATGCTGTTCCGTATCGGTGGAGACGAGTTTGTGCTCATCTCGCTCTCCGCAAACGAAACTGAACTCGAGCAGCGCTTGGAGCAGATACGCGCCGGGCTGGTCGAGGCGAGCTCAGGTGGCAAGGCGCCCATGATCGGCAGCTTTAGCTTTGGCTGCTCGCGCGTCGATCCACTTGCTGGCGACACGCGTCGCCAGATGACGATGGATGCCGATCGCAAGATGTATCGCTATAAGCTTATGCATCGTGTGCAGCAACCGAAAGACGATGACGCCCCGCAACGCCCAATCGTCGATCAGCTTCCCTGCAACGACCGCGTATTCCAAGCGATCTCTATGAGCTCCGAGACGCGCTATCCGTTTATCCTCAATCTCGATACGGGCGAATCGCAATGGTCGGTTAACGCCGTGCGCGATTTTGACCTGCCCTCCCAGCACCCTTTTAATTCGGTCGATATGTGGCTTGCCCGCGTTCATCCCGAGGACCGCGACAACGTACGCGCCGAGCTCGACATGGTGATAAACGGCACGTGGCACTTCCACTACATGCAGTATCGCGTAATGGACGCCACCGGAAAATACGTGCTTTGCGACTGCACGGGCTACCGCTTGGACGGCACCGATACCGAGCCCAACATGTATGTGGGCATTATCATCAACCGAAGCCTAGCGGATACGACCGACTCCGTGACCGGCCTGGGCGATATTCACGCCCTGGTCAACGCCATTGGCGAAATGCGTCGCGTGGCGCGCGAGGCAGGCTTTATTGCCATTAAGGTTGACGATATCGCCGAGGTCAATGCCCGCTTTGGATTCGATGCAGGCGACCGCGTGCTCGCCGAAAGCGCCGCCTGTCTCATGGATTGCTCGCGCGGCAAGGATCGCCTGTTCCGCTCGACGGGGCCGACATTCGTGGCGCTTTTCGATGAGCTCGGCCCCGAGGCAATCGACGAGCTCGCAGACGAAATCGAGCGGTTCCTGGGTTCTCCTGTGCTCATCGGCTCGCTTGAATATCAGCCGCCCATTCGTGTGGCCACGCTCCATCTGGACGGCGTCGACCGTCAGCCCGTTTCCATTTTGAACGAGCTCAAAGCGCTGCTCGGGAAAGCCGTGCAGGTGCCAGGTACCAAACTGGATTAGCACCGCGCCCGCGCCGCCTCCCCCATCGTGCGATAATCCTCTGCAGAAGTCACCAAAAGCAGAGGGAGTTTGTGATGAAGGTTCTTTTGGTCAATGGCAGCCCCAAGGCAAACGGCAACACCGCCCGCGCACTCGCCGAGGTCGCCGAGCAGCTCAATGCCGAAGGCATTGATGCCGAGGTGTTTCAACTGGGCGCCAAGCCCATTCGCGACTGCATTGGCTGTGGCCAGTGCGGCAAGCTTGGCGGTCGCTGCACCTTTGACGACGACGTGGTGAACGAGCTCATCGCTGCCGCCAAGCAGGCCGACGGTTTTGTCTTTGGCTCGCCCGTCTACTACGCGCACCCCAGCGGCCGCATCCTTTCGGCACTCGATCGCGCATTCTATGCCGGCAGCAAGGCCTTTGCGCACAAGCCGGGCGCCGCGGTCGCCGTCGCCCGCCGTGGCGGCACGTCGACCACCTTCGATGTACTCAACAAGTACTTCACCATCAACCAGATGCCCGTAGTTGCTTCCACCTACTGGAACAACGTGTTTGGCCGCGTGCCCGGCGACGCCGATGGGGATGCCGAGGGTCTTGCCACCATGCGAAACATCGGCAAAAACATGGCCTGGCTCCTGCGCTGTATCGAGGCAGGACAGGCCGCCGGCATCAACGCACCCGAGGCAGATCGAGCAACGACCAACTTCATTCGATAGAGCGGCGGGGCCATGAATATTCAAATCTTTGGGACTAAGAAGTCGTTCGATACCAAGAAAGCACAGCGCTTCTTCAAAGAGCGCCGCATTAAGGCGCAGTTTATCGACCTTAAGGAAAAGGAGATGAGCAAGGGCGAGCTCACGAGCGTGATGCAGGCGGTCGGCGGCATCGACAAGCTGCTCAACCCCAAAGCCAAGGACGAGGAGACGCTCGCGCTCATTCAGCACCTTACCCCCAGTCAGCGCTTCGACAAGCTGCTCGAGAACCAGCAGGTTCTAGCCGAGCCCATCGTGCGTAACGGCAAAAAAGCCACCGTCGGTTATTGCCCCGATGTATGGGGAGCCTGGGAGTAGCCTGTGTTATTTGCCGGCGCGTGGGTATAAGAGCAGGCGTTTGGCATAAGATTCAACTGTAAGCCATGTCTAACAAAGGAGGGCACATGCCCAACAAACCCGTGAAAATCATCATGCTTACCGGATACCTCGGTGCCGGCAAAACCACGCTGCTCAACCACATCCTCGCTAACGACGGCGGCATCCGCGCCGCCGTGATCGTCAACGACATCGGCGAGATCAACGTCGACGCCAGCCTCATCGCCGACGGTGGCCTTTCCGAAACCGATGACCTCATCCCGCTCACCAACGGCTGCATCTGCTGCACGCTTTCGGACGACCTTGCCAACCAGCTGCAGGGCATCGCCGATTCGGGCGACTTCGACTACATCATCATCGAGGCATCGGGTATTTGCGAGCCCATCCCCATCGCCTACACCATCTCGA
>DBEXMY010000257.1:0-8342 GCA_048168905.1 Collinsella sp.
CTTGGAGGGCGAGCTGCATAAGCGCGTCATCGGCCAGGACGAGGCCGTCTCCGCCGTCGCCGCAGCTGTGCGCCGCAGCCGTGCGGGCCTCTCCGATCCGGACAAGCCCATCGGAAGCTTCTTCTTCCTGGGCCCCACCGGCGTGGGCAAGACCGAGCTCGCCAAGGCGCTTGCCGAGTGCCTGTTCGACGACGAGCGCGCGCTCGTGCGTATCGACCTGTCCGAGTACATGGAGAAGTTCAGCGTCCAGCGTCTGATCGGTGCGCCCCCGGGATACGTGGGTTACGACGAGGGCGGCCAGCTCACCGAGGCCGTGCGCCGTCGCCCCTACTCCGTGATCTTGCTCGACGAGATGGAGAAGGCCCATCCAGATGTCTTCAACGTGCTGTTGCAGGTGCTTGACGACGGCCGTCTGACCGACGGTCAGGGTCGCCAGGTGTCCTTCAAGAACACGATTATCATCATGACGTCTAACGTGGGCTCCAAGGCTATCGCCGAGCTTTCGGGCAAGGACGAGGAGGAGATGCGCCATCAGGTCGACGCGGCCATGGCTCAGACCTTCCGCCCCGAGTTCCTCAACCGTATCGACGATATCGTGGTGTTCCATCCGCTCGGCATGGCGCAGATCGAGAAGATCGTCGACATCCAGCTCGCCGACGTCCGCGCGCGTCTGGCCAAGGAGCGCATGACGCTTGCCATCACCCCGGCGGCCAAGCAGATGCTCGCCGTGGGCGGCCTGGACCCGGTCTTTGGCGCCCGTCCGCTCAAGCGTCTGGTTCAGCGCGAGGTCGTGGATGCCATCGCCGCCGCTATCATCGACGGCACGGTGCGCGAGGGCGATCAGGTGACGGTCGATGCCGACAAGGACGGCGGCTTTACCGTCGTGTGCGACAACACGCCGGCGGCCACCTACGAGGTCCCCGACGCCGAGTAGGTTTTGGGCCATGCCTTAAAATCTACCAGCCGTCTCTAAACGCCAAGGGCGGCGGATCCAATTGGGTCCGCCGCCCTTTTTCGTGCGACAATCGATGATATTGAACGGATGCGATGCGAGGAGCTATGCAGATGAAAGACGAGATCAAGACAAGCGCGCCGGCGACCGATGCCGCACCCGCCGCACCCAAGCCTGTGCCTAAGCCGGCGCCCAAGCCGCGCGACCCCTACATCCGTGCCGAGAACGAGGACGATGACGGCTACGATCCCTACAGCGATCGCCGCCCCGAGCGCGAGCCGCTGTTCGAAGCCGACCCCTGGCGCTAGTTGCATCAAGTAGCTAATTTGGCGATGATTTCCTGGGACGGGGTAGTCAAAAAAGTCCCGTCCCAAATCGACTGTCCAGGGAGTCGCATTCGAGCTTGGTTGCCCTCTCAGCCACTCGGCATCCTTCGAGCAGTAATAGTGAAAAAACTTGCTTAAGTGTTAATCAAGTCAGACATAATCTTGATCTCTAATTAATCAAGAATCGCTATAATTTTGATTAGCTAGAGAGCAAGATTGGAGAATCATGGCATTCAACGACTTGATCGCCCAGAAAATAAAGGACTTTGAACAGCAGGGGGTTCCGCAGGTCTTTGAGCGAGACCTTGATCTAGGAAACCCACAGGAGCCAAAGCGCGACAACATCGTAAATGTGATTGTGGGGGCCCGCCGTTGTGGAAAGACGTATCGCCTGTATCAGGAGATGCGGCGGCTTCAGAGCCGGGGCGTCGAGCTTGACCGGATGCTTTACTTCAATTTTGAGGATGAGCGCTTGCGCCCGTATGAGCCATCGCTGCTGGCGGACGTGCTCGACACGTTCTATGCGCTGTATCCTGTTGCTCGAACCGAGGGCGCTTACATTTTCTTTGACGAGATCCAGGAAATTCCCGAATGGGGTGCGTTTCTGCGGCGTGTAGTCGATACGGAGAAAGCGACCGTCTATGTGACGGGATCTTCTTCTAAGATGCTGTCCTCAGAACTTAAGAGCGAGTTCAGGGGTCGTTCTCTTGTGCGAGAGCTTTTTCCGTTGAGTTTTTCGGAATACGTTCGATATAAGACGGGGAGCGTTCTCGAGTCAGATGCGACCTTTTCCCCGAGCGATGCAGCGCTGCTTCGACATCATCTGATCGGGTATCTTGAACGAGGGGGATTCATCGCGACACTTGAGCAGACGCCTGCAGACGCGATTCAGCTGCTACAGGAATATGCTTCGCGAACGGTCGCCATGGACGTCGTTGAACGTTACGACGTCAAGAACCCTCGCCTGGCATCGCTGTTCTTGACGCGGTGTATGGCATCTTCGGGACGAGAGCTGTCAGTGAACAAAGTGTACAACGAGTTCAAGAGCAGACAGATACCCGTCAGTCGTAATTCGCTCAGCGACTTACTTGAGTATTATGAGGACGCCTACCTGTTATTTTCTGTGCCGGAGTTCACGCGTTCACTGGCAAATAACATGCGGTCTGCGTCTAAGGTCTACGCTGTCGACCCTGCGATGTTTGGAGCATTCTCTCCCGCATCGGCATTGGACCAGGGCCAGAGGCTCGAGACCGCAGTGTTCAATGCGCTAAGAAGAAGGACTCCCGCGGTGAGGACCGGCTCGGTCTGCCGCCTGCTAATCAAAGAGAAGAGCAAAAGCCATGAGGTGGACTTTGTGGCTGGGGATGCGCTTCTCATGCGGGCTTATAGCCTGATTCAGGTGAGTGCGGATATGGCAAGTGAGAAAACGCGCGAGCGCGAAATCGCCGCGCTTGATGCCTCGATGGCCCAGTTTGATCTTGGCGAGTCGGCAATCGTTACCATGGATGAACAGACCGATATTCCATGCGAGCACGGTGTGGTACACGTTATGCCCGCATGGAAGTGGCTCCTTGCCTAATCATCTATGGGCCTGTGGGGTCAGGACCTCCTGGCTCCTTCATCACGGTTGGGGAGCACCTTGCTGCGCCAGGCTAGTCCTGGGCTTTGATACTCGGCAGCAGGATCTGCGCGAGGTAGTCGGTTTCGAGCTTAGTGGCACCATCGGCCTTGCCGTCTTTACCCACCAGGTCGTTCTTGATCTGGCTATACGTATAGCGGTTGCCGGTCGTCAGCTCGACAAGCTCAATGGCCGTATCCATGGGGTAGGTCGACACGGGATTCTGCGTCCGCCCGTTGATGGTCTGGGGCACCACGTACGGATAGACGGGGCCGCTGGCGTAAACGGTATAACCGTTGCCTAGATTGGCCGCACCCAAAACCGTATCGCCTTCATCGGGCGTAAAGCTCTCGCCCTCGCGCACCGCGACGAGCGTCACGAGCGGCGTATTGGCGTCGTCGCCCAGATAGATGCATAGCGTGCTTCCGTTTTGCCAAGTTGCGACCTTGCCGTACCACTCGACGGGAATATCGAGCTGGTAGAGGTCGGTTGCCTTGTGGCGAGCGTCAGCATCACGGGACGCCTGTGCCTTTTGCGCGCTCACGGCATTGACGGCGGCGTCGCGCCGCGCGGTTGCTGCCTGCTGGAGCACTTTGGCAGCCGCGGCGGAGCTCGCACCGCCCTCCTCGGCATACTTGGCGGCGGCATCGATCTGGTCGTCAGTCACCGTGTCGGCCGAAGGCACCTTGAGCTTAAAGGTGGCCTGGGCACTTAAATCCTGTCCATCGCTCTTAACGGTGACCTGCGTCTTGGTGGTCGGGACGGTATAGATGGTGCCGTCGGCCGCGATGGGGGAGGCAGCGATGGAGAGCGTGTAATCGCCGGGCAGCAGTTTGATGCCGCGGCCGTGCTCGTCAACATAGAGCGTTTCGCTCACGGAGGAGCCGTCAGAATCCTGACCGCTCACCTGTACGGGAATCTTGGAGCCAGTGGAACAGTCGAGGCCCGCGGCATGCATGCCAATCTGCACCGACATCATC
The DNA here is from genome assembly GCA_048168905.1 of Collinsella sp. Classification (GTDB taxonomy): domain Bacteria; phylum Actinomycetota; class Coriobacteriia; order Coriobacteriales; family Coriobacteriaceae; genus Collinsella. Next base: position 3,877 of record DBEXMY010000257.1, read on the forward strand.
GTGTGGGCATTGGCGGCGACAGCGGCAGCCTGCTCTTGCTGATATCCGTTCCAGGCAGCATAGCCTGCACCGCCGGCGACGAGCGCGACGGCCACGACACCGGCGACCATCAGATTGCGGCGCTTGGGCGACATCTTGCGATGGCGGACCTCGGCCTCGCGTGCCGAGGGAACGGACGGCAGGGGTATATCGCCCATGGCGATGGTCTCGTCCACGGCTGGTGCGGAACCCAGGCCAGGAAGCTCGCGAGTCAGCGAATCCTCGGCCGGCAAGCTGTCGAGCAAGACGGTTTCCTCGCCCGTGTCGGATTCGGGCTGGTTGCCGGCCTCGCTTTCGGTGCCTTCGTGATCTGCCTCATCCTCGGCAGGCTCAACGTCGCCTGCATCCTGATTATCGGATTGCGCCTCGGTTTCCGGCTCATCCTGCACATCAACGCCCGAATCGTCAAACGCAATCTCATCGAGTGAAATCCGGTCTAAGCTCTCCAAGGCCTCAGCGCAAGCTTCTGCATCTTGGGCCGCATCCTCTTGGCCCATCGTCTCATCATTCATACATCCCCCAAGCTCAATATCGGGACAACACTGTACCCAAAAATGGAGCCATATAAAGCGCGTGCGAAATATAAGATCCGATTTAACCTGAGCGCATCGTTCGGCCGCATCCTCGCGGCGGCAAAAGGCCCCCGGAACGCGAACGAATCACATTCCGGGGGCTCTACAATGCGTTGAGTTGCGCGGAGCCGGCTATGCTGCTTCGTGCTCAAGCGATGTCTGCGCCGGGCGCGTTACTCGGCGTGTGCGTAATCCACCTTGGCGCGGCGAGCGGTAGCCTTCTCCCAATCGCTGGTGCCCTCAAAGACATCCTGCTTGTAGGGATTGCGGCCGAGCTTCTTGGCGCGGTAGGCGATGTAGATGATCGCGGCGACGTTGGCGACCAGTGCGGCGATCGAGACCGCGGTAGCGGCGCCGGGGTCGAGCGTGGAGTGGGTCACAAAGATGGACTCCTCCTGGAAGTAGGGGAATACCTGGGCAAACATGCACCAAATAGCCAGCGTAAAGGCGCGGTTCTGGATCCAGCCGCCCTTGTTCCAGATAAAGGCGGCGACGGTGGGCGCCAGCAGCAGCGCAAAGCCGCAGAACCAGGAGTGGGTGGGCAGGCAGTTGTAGGTGTAGCAGAAGTTCCAGATATCGTAGGCGATGATGTAGACCCAGGTCATGTCGGGCCACAGCATATCGGTCTGATCCTCGGAGGCGTAGACGCTCCACCAACCGGTCATGCAGAAGATGTTGATGAGACCGGCGATGCCGTTGAACACGTTGTTCCAGCCGGCCAGCTGCGTAGCACCTTCGGAGGTGACCCAGGTGGACTCGCCCAGGACAAAGAAGTGATAGGCGCTCTCAAAGTCGGATACGACGGCGATCATGATGTTGATGGCGACGATCACAAACGGCCATGCGCGGAACCAATGCGCCTTGCCGATCTTTCCCCACTGGTACTTAATGGCAATGAAGCCCCAGCAACCGGCGAGCGCCGCGTATACCTTGGCGTAGTGGAACCAGCTGTTCTGGTACACATGGGTGGGGTTGGTGAGCGCCCACTCGGCGCCTTGCGAAACGCCCACGGCGATGGCGACGCAGTAGATGGTCATGGCCAGCGGAGCCACGCCAAAGATGATTGCCGCGCCCAGCTTGGTGCGGCGGCCGACTTCGTTGAGCACGATCAGGCCAATAAAGACCATGGCCCAGCCGGCCCAGTGGATAAGGGTATCGCTACCCCAAACATCGAACAGCATGCTGCTCTCCTTTCACACGCCCGCGGCCCCTCTTCTGATCGCGGGCAGTTTGGCCAAATGTCGTCAGTTCTGGGGCTTGCGCTCCGGATACTTGGCGGTATAGCCCTCGATGTGGAGTGTCGAGGCGATGATTTCCTTGACCGTTTCGTCGGGCACATCGGGGTGCGTGCGGATATACATCAAAAGGCCCATGATGAGGGTGTAGAACGTCTCGTAGACATGGTCGATGCGTAGCTCATGATGGGCGACAAAATCCACTACGGTGGTGTCGCAGATATACTGCGCCACGCGCTGGACCACGTTGTGCAAAAAGCCGCCGTAGAGCGCGCCGCTGCTCGAGGTAAGCGTGCTCGGCAGCTCGTGGCCGCTGGCGACCAGGCGCTTAAAGAGCGGGGCGACGGTGTCGAGCGCGCCCTCGATATCACCGACGGTGCGGTCGGCGTTCCACCGCTCGAGTTCGGAGATAAAGTCGTCGATCGCCTCGTCCATAACAGCGGTGACGGCGGCGTCCATGTCGGCGAAGTAGTGGTAGAACAATGAACGCGTGCAGCCGGCTCGCTTGGTCACGGCCGATACCGATAGGTGGGACACGCCCAGCTCGGAGCTTACGGTGCGCACGGCATCGAGGATCTCGCGACGGCGTTCGTCGCCCGTCAGGCGCTTTGCCGCGCTATCGGATGCGGGGACGGCATCGACCACAGAGGTACCTGCTGTGTTATTGCCCATGTTTTGCCGCCTTTCATCCTCTTTTGCCTGACCGTTCGCCTAACAGTCTTGAATATTGTTGACGGTTCGTCAATACTATTTTTGACACAATGTCAACAATGGCGGGTGAACGGCATGGGGGCATGTCCGGCCTGCAAAAAAAGAGGGGCGCTGCGGTCCCGCCGGGCTGCGGCAAGAGAAGGGACAACCATGATTCTCAACGGACCGGGGATTAGTTACACCGAGCCCGACATCGGTTCGGAGTTCGTGCCGCCGCTGCCGGAGCATCCGCGCGAGGCCATCGTCAAGCTGTGCGAGCACTGCACCAACCGTCTGCTGCATCGCGACGAGCTGCTGGGCTACGAGTACTGGTCGTTTGCCGAGGCCGCAACCGACGAGCAGGCCGAAGTGCTCTGCAAGATGAAGATGCGCCGTCCCTATACGCTGCCCGAGATGGTCAAGCTCACCGGCATGCCCGAAGCCGATATCGAGAAGATGCTCGACGACATGAGCTACACGGGTCTGCTCGAGTACAACTGGGAAAACCCCGAGCGCGCCAAGCAATGGGTGTTGCCCATGCTGGTGCCGGGTTCTGCCGAGTTCCTCAACATGCGCGTGAGCCAGCTCGAGGAGCACCCGGTCTATGCCAAGTTCTTTGAGCAGGCGTCCAAGGGGCCGCTGTCCAAGGCCACGCCGATGGTGCCGCCCGGAGGCGCCGGCATCGGCATGCACGTCATTCCGGTCGAGAAGGCCATCGACGCCGCGAGCACCTCGGTGCCGATCGAGCATATCGAGCATTGGCTCGACAAATACGATGGCAAATATGCCGCCAGCACCTGCAGCTGCCGCGCGAGCCGTCGCGTGATGGGTGAGGGCTGCGCCGACGACCCGGCCGATTGGTGCATCGCCGTGGGCGATATGGCCGACTACGTGGTTGAGACCGATCGTGGCCATTACGTGACCCGCGACGAGGTTTACGACATCTTGCGCCAGGCCGAGGACAACGGCTTTGTGCACCAGATCACTAATATCGACGGCGAGAACAAGATCTTCGCCATCTGCAACTGCAACGTCAATGTGTGCTACGCCCTGCGCACCTCGCAGCTGTTCAACACGCCCAACCTGTCGCGCTCGGCCTATGTCGCTAAGGTCGAGAAGGACAAGTGCGTGGCCTGCGGTCGCTGCGTCGAGGTGTGTCCGGCCGGCGCCGCCAAGCTGGGCCAGAAGCTCTGCAGCAAAAAGGCCGGCGGACAGGTGCCCGAGTATCCGCGCCAGGAGCTGCCCGATGCCACCAAGTGGGACCACACCAAGTGGTCGCCCAACTACCGCAACGACAACCGCATCGAGACGCATGAGTCCGGCACCGCTCCCTGCAAGACGGCCTGCCCCGCGCACGTTGCCGTTCATGGCTATTTGAAGCTCGCGGCTCAGGGTCGCTATGACGAGGCGCTGGCACTCATTAAGCGCGAGAACCCGCTGCCCGCTATCTGCGGCCGTGTGTGCAACCGCCGCTGCGAGGACGCCTGCACCCGCGGCCGTGTGGACGCCGCCGTGGCCATCGACGAGGTCAAGAAGTTCATCGCCCAGCGCGATCTGGATGCCGCGACCCGCTACGTCCCGCCCGTGGTGACGCCGACGCGCGCTGGCGGCTTTGATCAGAAGATCGCCATCATCGGTGCCGGTCCGGCCGGCCTGTCCTGCGCTTTCTATCTGGCCGAGAAGGGCTACAAGCCCGTCGTCTTCGAGAAAAACGAGCGCCCGGGCGGCATGCTCACCTACGGCATTCCCAGCTTTAAGCTGCAGAAGGACGTCATTGAGGCCGAGGTCGAGGTCATTCGCCTGATGGGTGCCGAGTTTCGCTATGGCGTGGAAGTCGGTCGCGACGTGACGCTCGACGAGCTGCGCGCGCAGGGCTTTAAGGCCTTCTACGTTGCCATTGGCTGCCAGGGCGGCCGCCTTGCCGGCATTC
>DBEXMY010000258.1:0-21230 GCA_048168905.1 Collinsella sp.
CCGCGCGACCTTTGCGAAGCAAGGGGGAGCGCGGGGGTTTCTTCTGTTCCGACGGCGATGCGCCGGGTTACAAGGACGATGCGACTACAGCGCGAAGTCGCCGCCGACGAGCGTGGAGACGGGCTCCTCGTGGTAAACGGCGGAGATGGCCTGAGCGAACTCCTCGGCGACCGAGATGGTCTTAATCTTGCCGCCGACCTCGACGGGGATGGCGTCGGTGACGACGCACTCGACGATCGGGGCGTCGTTCAGGCGCTCGATGGCCGGACCGGAGAAGATGCCGTGGGTGGCGCAGACGTAGATGTCGCCAGCACCCATAGCCTTGAGCTCCTTGACGTTGGCGCACAGGGTGCCAGCGGTGTCGATCATGTCGTCGTTGATGATGCAGGTCTTGCCCTTGATGTCACCGATGATGCCCATGACCTCGGCGGCGTTGTGGCGCGGACGGCCCTTGTGGGCGATGGCCAGGTCGCAGCCGAGCATGTCGGACAGCTTCTTGGCGGCCTTGGCGCGGCCCACGTCGGGGGAGACGACAACCAGGTTGTCGGTGTCGAAGTGCATGTCGTTGTAGTACTGGCCAAACAGCGGCAGTGCGGACAGGTGGTTAACCGGGATATCAAAGAAGCCCTGGATCTGGCCCTGGTGCAGGTCGAGGGTGATGATGCGGTTGACGCCGGCGCGCTCGAGCAGGTTGGCGACGAGGCGGGCGGTGATGGGCTCGCGCGGGCCGGCCTTGCGGTCCTGGCGGGCATAGCCGTAGTGGGTGATAACGGCGGTGATGGAGCGGGCGGATGCGCGCTTGGCAGCGTCGGTGGCGATGAGCAGCTCCATGAGCATGTCGTTGACGTTGCCGCCGGCCACAGACTGAATCAGGAAGACGTCGGCGCCGCGGACGGTCTCGTCGTAGCGGGCGTAAATCTCACCGTTGGCGAACTGCTTTAGCGTAAGGCCCGAAAGCTCGACCCCAAGGTACTCAGCGATCTTCTGAGCGAGGGGACGGTTGGAGGAACCGGAATACACGCGGATGGACTTGCGCATATTCTCCGACTTCTCGGGATCATTAATCGGCATTACCCTTCTCCTTTATACATCGAATGCCATATAGATGCCTTTTTGCATTGTAACCGTGCGGCGGGGTTAATCGGGTCTTGATAACGTCTTTACCGTCAACGGACACGAACCGACCACTCATCCGGCCGCGCAGGTCACGATAGAAAAAGGAGCCGTCCCCAGGGAACAGCTCCTTTTGTGCTTGGCGAAACGTTATGCCTCGTCGTCCTCGTGCAGACGGCGGCGATAATCGGCGGCCCAGCCCTCAATATTTACCTGACGGGCGCGGCCCAGACCGAGTGCGTCGGCCGGGACCGGCTCGGTGATGACGGAGCCGGCGGCCACGAGTGCGCCGTCGCCAATCTGGGCGGGCGCGACCATCATGGTGTCGGAACCGATAAAGGCATCCTTGCCGATGACGGTCTTGTGCTTGTGGACGCCGTCGTAGTTGCAGGTGATGGAGCCCGCGCCGACATTGACGCCGGAGCCCATGGTCGTGTCGCCGATGTAGGACAGGTGCGGCACCTTGGAGCCCTCGCCGATCGTGGACTTCTTGATCTCCACGTGCGTGCCGGCCTTGGAGCCGTCGAGCATGTGAGTGCCCGGGCGCAGGTAGGCACGCGGGCCGCAGTCGACGCCGTTCTCGATGACGGCCTCGATGGCGATGGTCTCATCGATGGTGCAGCCGCTGCCGACGGTGGTGTCGGTGAGGCGACTGTTGGGGCCGAGCTGGCACTCCTCGCCCACGGTGACGTGGCCGATCAGGTGCGTCTGCGGCCACACGACGGTGTCGCGGCCGATAACGGCATCGGGGCCGATCCAGGCCTGCGTGGGGTCGATGAAGGTAACGCCCTCGGCCATCCAGTGCTCGTTGATGCGGTCGCGCGCGATAGCGGTGAGCTGCGCGAGCTGGATGCGGCTGTTGACGCCCAGGCCATCGCGGTAGTCATCGCAGTGGAAGATGGAGACGGCCTGGCCGTGGCTTTTGAGAATCTCGAGCATGTCGGGCAGGTAGTACTCGGATTGCGCGTTGTCGTTGCCGATCTCGTTAATGTGGGCGGCGAGCTGCGCGCCGTCGAAGGCGTAGCAGCCGGCGTTGCACTCCAGCAGCGTGGCGGCCTGCTCGGGCGTGCAGTCCTTCTGCTCGATGATGCGCTCGATCTGGCCGTCGGCGCCCAGCTTGATGCGGCCGTAGCCGAAAGGATCGGGCGGGGTCATGGTCATGACGGTGCAGGCGAGCTCGCCGGTGGCGACGGTCTGCGCGAACTTGGCGACGGTGTCGGCGGTGATGAGCGGCAAGTCGCCGTTGAGCACGACGACCGGGCCCTCGGTGATGCCGCAGGCCTCGAGTGCGACCTTCACGGCGTGACCGGTGCCAAGGCGCTCGGTCTGCTCGACGCACTCGACCTTGGTGGCGCTGCTGGCGTAGGCGCCGTCGATCAGGGCGCGCATCTCGTCGGCGTGGCTGCCGATGACGACCACGACGCGGCTGCAGCCGGCCTTGATGGTAGCGTCGACGATCCACTGGACCATGGGCTTGCCCAGGATCTTGTGCGAAACCTTGCAGTGGTTCGACTTCATGCGGGTGCCCTCGCCGGCAGCGAGGATAATTGCGGTTGCGTCCATGTGATCTCCTGTTACGTTATAGAGACGTGTGTTTGGAAACGATACACGGCGCAATATGATACCGCAGGCATATGTTGAGCGCGTAGCGATTGGCTCATGGCGGCCGATGTCGGTGCCGCCGGCGTGGTGTTTGCGCTGGTTGTGCATGGCGTTGGCGGTGCTGCGGAGCTGTCGTTTGAGCGAGGGGACGGGGGTGCCCGTGGACAACATACAAGAGGAGTTTGGCGGCGAGCCCGTCGCGGCATTCTCGATGTCGCATCCGGCTGTGCCGGCCCTCTACATGGTGCTGACGCTGGGGCTCACCATGTTCTCGATGCAGCCGGTGCTGATTGCGCTGTCACTTGCGGGCGGGCTGGCGTATGGATTTGCGACGCGCGGGGCTGCCCGCACGCTGGGCGCACTCCGCTGGCAGCTGCCGGTGATTTTGATTATCGCGCTGGTCAATCCGCTGTTTAGCGCCTCGGGCTCGACGGAGCTGTTCCGTATTGGCATGCGCGCGGTGTATCTGGAAAGCATGGTATACGGCCTGTGCATGGGCGGGCTGTTTGTGGCGAGCGTGCTGTGGTTTGAGGCCGCGGCGTCGATGCTCGAATACGACAAGGTGCTCGCGCTGCTGGGCAATGCCGCACCGGTGATTGCGCTCATGATCTCGATGTGCATGAGGCTTATCCCGCAGTTTTTACACCGCGGTCGTACGGTGCTGGCGGTGCAGGATGCGATTGATGTGCCGGGCCGCGCGCCCACCGATCCCGTGCGATCGCGCCTGCGGGCGTCGAGCGTGTTGATGGGCTGGGGCATGGAAGATTCGCTGGAGCGCGCGGACGCCATGCGCTCCCGTGGGTGGGGCGCCGCGACGCGTCGAACGACGTATGCGCGGTATCGGCTGGGGCGCGGCGATGTTGCCGCGCTGGTTGGACTTGCGCTGTTTGGCATGGCCACGACGGCAGTGGCGTGGACTGCGACGATGCAGTATTCGTTTTACCCGCAACTATCGGTGCCGGCGCCGTGGCTGGGCTATGTCGTGTACGCTGCCTGGATGATGCTGCCTTGCGCGTCGCACGCGATTGATGAGAAGAGGTTTGGCTGATGGCTCGGTTGGATAGGAGCTCGGCGGCGGGTGTGGCATATGGCTCGGCCGCGCCGGCGATTGAGGTGCGAGGCCTTAGTTTTGCCTATCCCGGGGCCGAGGCACCGGTGCTCGAGGGGCTTGATTGGCGTGTTTCCCAAGGTGCGTTTGCACTGCTTGTTGGCGGTACCGGTTCGGGCAAGTCGACGCTGCTGTCGCTGCTCAAGCCCGAGATCGCGCCGGCGGGTACGCGCTCCGGCGAGCTGCGCGTGCTGGGCGAGCCCGTCGCCGACATGGATGTGCGGGCATCGGCGGAGCGCGTGGGCTATGTGTTCCAGGATCCCGAGAACCAGATCGTGTGCGAAACCGTGTGGCACGAGATGGCGTTTGGCCTGGAAAACTTGGGGCTAGCACGTGATGAGATGCGCCGTCGCGTAGCTGAGACCAGCTATTTCTTTGGGCTGGAAGATTGGCTTCACCGCGATACTGACACGCTTTCGGGTGGTCGCAAACAGTTGCTGTCGTTGGCGGCCGTTCTGGCGTTGCGCCCGCGCGTGCTGCTGCTCGACGAGCCCACGTCTCAGCTTGATCCGGTTGCGGAGAAGAATTTCCTGCACGCGCTGTTTCGTGTGAATCGCGAGCTGGGCTGCACGGTTGTTGTGGCGACGCATCAGCCGCGGCCGATGCTCGAGTATGCGACGTGTACGTACCGGATTGAGGGCGGTCGCGTGCGCGAGGTGGCGGATATGTCTTCTTTGGGACGCCGAGAATCGCTGTTTTCCGATGACATGTTGGGGTGGGGTGCCATCCGATGTGCAAAAAACGGAGTATTCAGCAGGCGTGAGGACAATTTGGGTTCTCTGGAGCCGCCCGGGGACGTATCGAGCGCGAAAAAAAGTTCGGAATTGGACAAATCGTCCGAATTTGTGGCGCAAACGTCGCTCGAGAACGGCTCGGAAGCCTTCTCGCGCACGGATGGAAGCAGAATACTCCAAAAAATGCACGGCGGGTCGGCTACCACCCTGTCGGAAGGCTGGTTTCGCTACGATCGAGCGTCCGGCTGGGTGTTGCGTGGGCTCGATGCGTCGTTTTCGGCCGGTGCGGTGCATGCGGTTGTTGGCGGTAACGGCTGCGGCAAGTCGACGATGCTCTCGGTGCTGGCGAAGACCGCCAGGCTGCAGCGCGGCCGCATGGTGCGCGGAGCGGCCTCGGCGGCGCTGCTGCCTCAGAATCCCAAAGCATTGCTGGTTGCCGAGACGGTTCGCGATGAGCTGATGGAATGGGCCTCGACCTGCGGATATGACGAGAACTTGGCGCGGGAGCGTGCGGCGAGCTTGGGGTTGTCGGGTCTGGATGGACGCCATCCGTACGATCTTTCGGGCGGGCAGCGTCAACTGCTTGCATTGGCAAAACTGCTGCTAATCGGCCCCGAACTGCTATTGCTCGATGAGCCCACCAAGGGTCTAGACCTGTTCAGCCGCCGCATCATCGCCCGCGCCCTGCGTGACCATGCGAAGGCTGGCGGCACCGTCATCATGGCTACGCACGATTTGGACTTTGCCGAGCAGGTAGCCGACGACGTCGTCATGATGTTTGACGGCGAGATTGCCTGCATGGAGCCGCCGGCCGACTTCTTTGCCGATAACGTGTTTTATAGGGCGTGATGGGATGACGGATTATCGCGTCGCGCGCTTGCTTGCAAAACTGGAGGTCCCGCTGTTGTTGGCGGTGCCGGCGGTGATGGCTGCCGCGTTGCTGTCGGGTGTTGAGCAGGCAGCATTGGCCATGCTGGTTGTGGTGGCGCTGGTGCTCGCGCTGTTCTTTGCGGGTTACGAGGCATCTCGTCCGGGTTTGCGCCAGATTATGCCCACGCTGGTTCTGGCAGCATTGGCCGCGGCGGGGCGCATCTTGTTTGGCCCCATTCCCGACTTTAAACCCGTGAGTGCCATCGCCATTATCGCGGGGGCGACGCTTGGTCGCCGCAATGGTTTTATGGTCGGTGCGTTGGCGGCGCTGACCAGCAATTTCTTTTTTGGGCAGGGCATGTGGACGCCGTGGCAGATGTATGCCTGGGGGCTCGTGGGATACGTTGGCGGTGCGCTGGCGCATGCCGGCGCTTTTGATCGCGCCGATGGCACCGTGCGTATGCCGGCGCTGCTGACCTACGGCTTTGCTTCGGGTTTGCTGTACGGCGTTGTGATCAACGCCTACGACATTATCGGTTTTGTTCAACCGCTCACGTGGGCGGGTGCCATGGCACGTCTTGCCACGGCAGTGCCGTTCGATATCACACACGGCCTCGCGACCTGCGTGTTCTTGGCTGCCTTGTACAAGCCTTGGTGCCGTCGCATTAACCGTGTCGTCGTGAAATACGGGCTGTAAGGCATTTCGCGTTCCCTCACGAACTTGCGGTGGAATGGTTCTCGTTTTTGGCTATTTGCTGCCCAAACAGGAACTATTCCACCGCACCTTATAGGGGGAGAGGGGTCACATGATCTGTTTTCCTCTGTCCCCTAGAGGAATTACTTGGGGCTAGAGCTCTAGCGTGAGGGTGACGGGGCAGTGGTCGCTGCCAAAGATGTCGCCGCGGATGCCGGTGTCGCGAACGTTGGCGGCGATCGAATCGCTTACCAGAAAGTAATCGATGCGCCAGCCGGCGTTGTTCTTGCGGGCATTAAAGCGATAGCTCCACCAGCTGTAGACGCCCTCGACGTCGGGGTTTGCCGCGCGCCAGGTATCGGTAAAGCCGGCGTTGAGCAGCTCGGTAAACTTGCCGCGTTCCTCGTCCGAAAAGCCTGCGTTGCCGCGGTTGGACTTGGGGTTCTTAAGGTCGATCTCCTCATGCGCCACGTTAAAGTCGCCGCAGGTTACGACGGGTTTGCCGGTCTCGCGCTCGAGCGCGTTCAAAAAGCCGCGGTAGGCATCGTCCCAGGCCATACGCACGTCGATGCGCGCGAGCTCATTTTGTGCGTTGGGCGTGTAGACATCCACAAACCAGAATTTGTCGAACTCGAGCGCGCAGACGCGGCCCTCGGTTGCGGCTTGGGCGACGAGCACGGCCGCCTCGCCTTCGCCGGCGTAGGGCAGCAGCGCATCGGCGCGCAGTACGCGCAGCGGCTCCTGGCGGCTAAAGACCGCGGTGCCCGAATAGCCTTTACGCTCGGCGTAGCTCCAGGTTTGGTGATAGCCGGGCAGGTCAATATCGACCTGGCCTTCTTGCAACTTGGTCTCTTGCAGCGCCAGGATATCGACGTCGAGTTCTTGCGCGATCTGGATAAAGCTCGGGTCCTTTTTGAGCACGGCGCGCAGGCCGTTGACGTTCCACGAGGCGAAAGTGTAAGTCTGAGGCATGGTGTCCTTTCGGCGGGGTTGGCAGGCTTAAGATTAGCGCAACAGGGGCGGGGTGGGATCCACGCATGCTGACTTAAAGGCCGCATGCTGGGACGTCGCTCAACGCTGCCCGACTAACAAGGACGGAGGACTCATATGACGCAGGCAATATCGGACCCCAGGCAGGCCTCCGCCGCGCTGGCGGATCTGTTTGACACCCACAAGCGCGTGGTCTTCTTTGGCGGCGCTGGTGTTTCTACGGCAAGTGGCATTCCCGATTTCCGCAGCGTGGACGGCCTGTATCACCAGCAGTTTGCCTATCCGCCCGAGACCATGCTGTCGCATAGCTTTTACGAGGCGCATCCGGCGGAGTTCTTCGACTTTTACCGCACCAAGATGATCGCGCTTAACGCTAAACCCAACCGCTGCCACACCAAGCTGGCCGAGCTGGAGCGCGCCGGTAAGCTTGATGCCGTGGTGACGCAAAATATCGACGGCCTGCATCAGATGGCCGGCTCACAGCGAGTGTTTGAGCTGCACGGATCGGTCCATCGCAACATTTGCCGGTCGTGCGGCGCGGTCTATAGCGCCGAGTGGATTTGCTCGCGCGAGCACGAGGATGCCGCGGGCGTGCCTGCGTGCCCCGCGTGCGGTGGCCGCATCAAGCCCGATGTAGTGCTCTACGAAGAGCCGCTCGACGAGCATGTGTTGACCGGTGCCGTTGCCGCCATCGCCGCGGCCGATGCCCTCATTGTGGGCGGGACCTCGCTCGTGGTGTATCCGGCGGCAGGCCTTACGCGATACTTTACCGGCGATACGCTGGCTATTTGCAATCTTGCTCCTACCGATCAGGATGCAAATGCCGACCTGCTGATTTCTTGCGACATCGCGGCCGCGTTTGCGTTCTAGCCCGCGTGCGCGGATACAATAGAAAGACTGAGTGCAAAGCGACCCCGCCGCCAGCTCCCCAAGCTCGGCGGCGTGGGCATTTTAGGAGGATGTTCATGGCGAACGACAGCAAGACATGGCGGTGCGGAAAGTACGAGCTCAGCTTTGACCGTCCGCGCATCATGGGCGTCCTCAACGTGACGCCCGATTCGTTTAGCGATGGCGGGGAGCACTTCGACCCGGATGCCGCCATCGAGTACGGCCTGGCGATGCTCGACGCCGGCGCCGACATCATCGACGTGGGCGGTGAGTCCACGCGCCCTGGTTTTACCCCGGTCAACCCCGATGAGGAAGCGCGCCGCGTGCTGCCCGTGGTGCGCGCGCTGGCCAAGGAGGGCGCCATCGTCTCGATCGACACGCGTCATGTAGCGGTTGCCAAGGCGGCCGTGCGCTGCGGCGCCTCGATCGTCAACGACGTGACCGGCTTCACCGATCCCAAGATGGTCGAGTTTGTTAAGACGAGCACCTGCGGCGTCATCGTGATGCATGCCGGCGAGGTCGCCGCGCCCGCCCGCACGCACGCAACGGTGCAGCTCGATACCTCGGCTGCGGCGTTTGTTGCCGAGAAGGCACGCGAAGCGGCTGCCGAGGCCGCGCGCGAGGCCGAGAAGCCGGCCCGTCGCCGTCGCGGCAAGTTGCTGGGCGAGCCCAAGGTTGAGGCCAAGCTTCCGGGCGGTGTGGTACAGCCCTCACTGCCGTTTGGCGAGCCGGAGCCCACGTCCGAGCCTGCAACCGAGCTGGGGCAGGAGACGCCGGCCGCCGAGCAGGCTGCTGCCGCCGAGACCGTCGCGCCCGCGCCCGAGGCCGCGCCCGAGGCCACCGAGGCCGCATCGGAGTCCAATGACCGCCTGGCCGCCATGATGCGCCGCAGCGCCCGCCGCGAGGAGGCCTACGTGCCCACCTCTCAGCTCCGCCGCTTTACCCTGCCCGATTCGGCGCCCATCATGCGCCGCGTCATGGGCTTTCTGTCCGACCAGGCCCGCACACTCATCCATGCCGGCGTGTCGCGCGACCGCATCTGCATCGATCCTGGCCCGGGCTTTGGTAAGTCGGCTAACGAGGACATCGTCATCCAGCGTGAGACTGCCAAGATGGCGTCACTGGGCTATCCGCTCATGTGCGCCGTGTCGCGCAAGCGTTTTGTGGGCGCTGTCTCGGGCGTGACCGAGGCCGCCGCGCGCGATGCCGCCACGTTTGGCGTGTGCCTGGGCGCCATCCAGGCCGGTGCGAACATCGTGCGCGTGCACGACGCCGCGGGTTTTGCGCAGTTCCTGAACGGTTACTGGGCCGTCGCCAAGCCGCAGCCGCGCCGTGCGTTTGTGGCCGTGGGCTCCAACTTGGGGCATCGTTGCGACAACATCCGCGCCGCGCGCGACATGATCGCCGAGATTCCGCTCACCTGCGTGTCCAACTCCTCCAAGATCTACGAGAGCGAGCCGGCCTACGAGACGCGCCAGGACGCGTTTGCCAACGCCGTCATCGAGATCAAGACCGAGCTGGCGCCGCTGGTGCTGCTCGATGAGCTCATGAAGATCGAGGCTGAGCTGGGGCGCGACCGCTCCAAGAAGGCCAAGGCCAACGGTCCGCGCACCATCGACCTGGACCTGCTGTGGATGGACGGCGAGACCCACGGCGGCAAAAAGCTGCGCCTGCCGCATCCGCTCATTGGTGAGCGTGACTTTGTGCTGGTGCCGCTCGAGGACCTGATGCACGACCCGGCGCGGTTCTTCCGCTACAACGGTGTCGAGGTCAAGGAGCCCGAGGATCGCGTGGGCCATATCGTGGGCGAATTGGGGCGTATGTAGATGATCGAGATGAATGCTGTTGCCGCCGGTACCGAGCTCGACGCGGCGCGTGACGCGGGCCGCGAGGGCGTGTCCGCGGGCTGGTGCGCGTGGAGTGCGGGCGATGCATCGCTGACGTTTTCGCTGGTTGTGCGCCCCGATGTGAGCATGCATGCCTTCCATGGCCTGCCGTTTGTGGCCGCGATGGGCATGATGGACGCGCTCGTGGGCACGGCTTCGACGCCGGGGTTGGGCCTTGCCGGTAAGGTGGGTATCCAGTGGCCGAGCGACATTGTGTGCGGCGCGCCCGCGTTTGAGACGTCGTTCGCGCGTGTTACCGTGAACGGCGGTGCCGGTGCCGCGGGCATGTTCGGTGCCGTGACGGTGGATATTGAGCGTTCGGCGCTGAGCGAGCTCGGTGTAGATATGGCCGACGAAGCGCTGGTCGAAGAGTTGGCCGCCGCCGTGCTGACCCGCGTGGACGCCTGGGCGGCTGTTGCCAACACGCCGCAAGGCGCCGCAGGGCCGCTGGCTCCCGTGCTGGGCGAGTACTTCGACATGGTGCCGCTGCTGGGCCGCCAAGTTGCGGCGGTGTCGCCCAACGGTTTGCCGCTTGCGGTCGGTGTGTTTGCGGGCCTGGACATCTGGGGTCGTGCGACCATCAAGACCGATGCCGGCGAGCAAGAGTTTCCGCCCGAGGCCGTGCGCATTCGCGGACTGTAACGCGAGGCGCCCGCGCTCAAAGATAACGATGACAACGAAGCCCTCTTCGGCCTGTGCCGGGGAGGGTTTCGCCTATCTGGGGAATGGGTTGCCAGCGCCCTATTCCTCAAAACTGAAAAATTTTCGTTTTTGAGGAATAGGATTAAGGCAGCTCGGTCTTTCTCGAGGTATATTCGCTATAGAGCCTATTCCTCAAAACTGAAATTTTTTCAGTTTTGAGGAATAGCGATAAAAGACCGCGAGGAGGCCCCGATGAAACTCATCAATAGAACGTCATATATGGACACGTTGACGAGTCTTATTGGCGTGCCGGACATCAAGGTCATCACGGGCATCCGTCGTAGCGGTAAATCAAAATTGCTCGAGGCCCTCCGCGATTACGTGGAGGCAAATCTGTCCAATTCGAATGTCATCCATATCAACTACAACCTCGATAAGTTCGAGAACTTGCTCGAGTATCACGCGTTGCTCGCCTATGTAAAAGATCATCGAGTGCCCGGCAAGCAAAACTTCCTGCTTATCGATGAGGTTCAGATGTGCGACGGCTTTGAACGTGCGATCAACAGCCTTCACGCATCCGAGCAGTACGACATCTTCATCACCGGATCGAATGCCTTTTTGCTGTCGAGCGATCTGTCGACGCTCTTTACGGGGCGTACGTTCGAGATCGAGGTTTTCCCATTCTCGTTTGAGGAGTATCGTCTCTATGGCGACGAGGGCGAGGTCGACCGCGACTTCGATGAGTACGCGAGAACCGGCGGTATGTCCGGCTCTTACCCTTATCCACTGCAGGAGCAGCGCTATCAATATCTCTCCAACGTCTTCAAGACGCTCATTGTGAGAGATATCGTGCAGCGGCATAACGTGAGAAACGAATCGGCGCTGCTGCGCATTGCCGATTACATGATGGACAACGTTTCCAACATTGCGTCGGCACGCAACATTACTGATGCATTAAATGCGGATGGGCTAAAGATTACGAACAAGACGGTCGGCACGTACATGGGGTACCTGTGCGATGCGTTTGCCTTCTATAAAGTTCGTCGGTACGACATTCGCGGCAAAAAATACCTTAAGAGCGGCGAGAAGTACTATCTGGCGGACCATGCGTTTAAATATGCGCTTCTTGGTACACGTGATATGGATTGGGGACGCGTATACGAGAACATGGTGGCAATCGAGCTGCTGCGTCGCGGATACGAGGTATACGTCGGCGTGCTCTATAAAAAGGAAATAGACTTTGTAGCAATCAAGCGGAGCGAGAAACTCTACATTCAGGTGAGCGACGACATCAGCTCGGATAAGACATTTGAACGCGAGATTTCGCCACTGCTGAGCATTGGCGATGCGTATCCCAAGATGATTCTCGCCCGCACGCATCACGAGGCCACGGATCGCGACGGAGTGCAGATCGTGGACCTGGCGAGGTGGTTGTGCGGCGAGGCGTAGCGGAAAGCCTATTCCTCAAAACTGAAAAATTTTCGATTTTGAGGAATAGGACCAATGCATTGCTTAGTTCGCCGCTCGCGCCCGTGCTCGACTTAAGCCCCTGCTCTATCCCAGCTCCTGCATGCGGCGGTAGATTTCGCAGATGCCCTTGATGGTGAGCTGTCCATCGACCACGTCGAAGGCATCGGTCGAATCGGCGACGATGCTGGCGAGACCGCCCGTGGCGATGACGATGGCGTCCTCGCGGCCCAGCTCGCGCTTCATGCGCGCGACCAGGCCCTCGGCCATGGCGGCGGCGCCCATCACGGCGCCGACCTTGATGCACTCCTCGGTATCGCGGCCGATGGCGTGTTCGGGCGCCTCGAGCGGCACGCTGGCGAGCTTGGCGGCACGGGCGGCAAGCGCGTCCATGGAGATGCGGATGCCCGGCGCGATCGCTCCGCCAATGTAATAGCCGTCCTCGTCGATGACGTCGATATTGGTCGCGGTGCCAAAGTCCACCACGATTGCCGGCGCGCCGTAGAAAGTTTCGGCCGCAACGGCGTTGGCGACGCGGTCGGCACCCACGGCCTGGGGGCGTGCCGCGCGCAGCTTGGTCACGGCGGCGGTCTGCGGCCCGATAACGATGGCGTCTGCCGCGATGCGGTCGGCCACGGTGTGCCACTCGCGCGAGAGCTGCGGCACCACGCCGGCGAAGGCGATCGCGTCGACCGCGTCGAGCGAGAGGTCGTACATCTTAAAGAAGCCCATCAGGCGCACGTGAATCTCGTCGGCGGTATAGGAGCGGTCGGTGGGCATGCGCCACGACTGCACCAGCTCGTCTCCGTCAAACAGGCCCATGGCCGTCTGCGTGTTTCCCATATCGATAGCGAGCAGCATGTCTACTCCCGGTGTCGGCGTAAAAGGACGCGCACCATTGTATACGTGCCGTCGGCGGCGCTCGGCTGCGATTCGTTTACGGCGATATGGGCTGAGGGGTTTTAAATATGAAGGAATTATGCTCTACGAGATTTTCCTTGCCGTTTACCGAACTCCCACGTAATATTCTTTCTTGCGCACATGAGGCGCCCAGACATTGCGGGGTGGAGCAGTCTGGTAGCTCGCCGGGCTCATAACCCGGAGGTCGTAGGTTCAAATCCTGCCCCCGCGACCAAGAACTTGCAGCTCGGAAGCAAAATTGCTTCCGAGCTTTTTCTTTATCGGTTTACTTTGCGGGTGAATTGCGGGTGAATCCTGAGTCAATTTATTATGTGAAGCAAATAAACCATTGATAATCGCGGGCCGGTCGGCTTGACTTATCGACCGATAAACTCCAATTGGGAGGAGTTTCGGCGGTCCTTAGCTAATAATAGTGCCGGGGATGGATTGCGCCGCCCCCGGACCTTGCGCGCCAAAGGGACGAGTCCCCTTGGAACCCCGTCTATTGCTCTCAACACGGAAACAGGGGAGTGGGGGATACGGGTTGTAGGATGCCGACGGGCGAGCGCTATGCTGTCTCAAGTCCGCATGTAGCTTGTTCGGAGGCTGTCTCTGCGTCTCAAGGCGGGCAATGAATTCTGGCAATCGAACTTCTTCGTATCTGTTCGCTGCGACTTGAGCGATGCGCTCCGCACAAATAATGTTGCCGAAGCATGCGGAATATCAGAAGAGAGATTGCAGGACATGAGTCAGCGCATGAAGAGCTGCCCGTCGTTTTGATAATGACATAATTAAGTGGCAAACTAAAGCGATCGGAGCGACCATGATTCTTGACAGCCTGCGTAACAGCGCGTCTTTTAATGAAACCGACCGAGCCATTGCTACCTATCTGCTCAATCATACCGGCGACCTTAAGACCCTCACTATGGCAAAGCTCGCACAGGAGACTTACACCTCGAACGCGACAATCATCCGCTTTTGTAAGAAATTGGGCCTAAGCGGCTATCGAGAGTTGATCATGCAGCTCATCCAGGAGATAAGCGGAGACTATCTTCTGGCTGCCACTGTCGATCACAATCGTCCTTTTGGCAGTACCGATTCAATTGAGGCCATCGAGGGCAACCTTGCAAATCTCCTGAAGGGCGTCATAGATCAAACGAAAATCGAGCTCGATAGCGCCAAATTGAGCATAATCGCCAAGGCAGTTCTTAGCGCCCCGCGAATTTACATCTTTGCTAAAGGGGAAAGCTATCTGGCGGGATGTATCTTTCGCAACAATCTTCTCAAGCTCGATCGTCATGTCACCATGGCGGACGACGGTGGCCTGCAGACACTGCACGTTAAGAACGGTAGGCCCGGCGACCTGTTTTTATTCCTAAGCTACAGCGGCATTCACTATGATTATTCCAAATACGCCGCCGCTCTTTCCGAGCGCGGAATCAAGCCGTGTTTAATCACGGCGTTTTCTGATTCGGCGCTCGCCAGGCAATGCGACACTGTCTTGCTCATTCCAAAATCAGAGCGCGTGATTTGAAAGGTTGCCAATTACTCTTCCATGATCTCGCTCACGTATACGCTTCAGGTTATTTATTCGCTTATATTCAATCAGGATTATCAAGAGAACTATCGTGTAAAACACGAGGCCGATTCGTTCATCTTTACGAGTTTTGCGGAGATTTAGTCATACAAAAGGTGACCCCAAAGCATTTTGCCTTGAGGCCACCTTTTGTGCTTTTGCTATCTGGATGGCTTCTCTACTTCAGCTCAGGCCAATAGCCCTTGTTCGCCTCGATCATGTCGTCCAAGACTTCCTTAGCCACGCGCGCTGAGGGAATCGTGCGATTGAGGGTGAAGGCCTCGAGTGCCTTCTGGTAGGAGCCCTCGATAACGGCCTCGACCACAAGGCCCTCGCAGGCATCCTGCTGCTCGATAAGGCCCTTGTAGAAGCGGGGAATCTTCCCGACGCGGACCGGTTCGGCTCCTCGATCGGTGATGTACGCCGGAATCTCGACGGTCGCGTCGTCCGAGAGATTCTCGATTGCGCCATTATTGGGCACAATCACCAGCTGGCGATGGCGCAAATCCTTCGCCAGGGACTTGACGACATCGACAATGAACCTGCCGTGGACGCCTACGTAGAACTGCGTGAGATCGACCTTTTCACCGCGCTTAAGCGCCGCAGATGCGTCGAAGATACGCTTTTCGCGGCCGTTTACGACCTGCATGCCACGCGTGTTATTGATGTCCATGTACTCCACGCAGGCATCGGGCAACAGGTAATACTGGTAATAGGTGTTGGGGAGGTAATCCTGGAATAGCGTAGAAATCGTTGCCGCATTCTTGAAGGTGTGGGCCCAGTCTGGGTCCTTTACCAATGCGTCATTGAGGCTTGCCTCGGAAATGTAACCGTACTTACGCACGTGCTCTTTGAGCTTGTCCGTAACGTCGACGCCCTTGCAGCGTACGCTGGTATACCACCCAAAGTGATTGAGGCCAAAGTAGTCGACTTCAATGTCGTCGAGTTCGCAGCCCAAAATCTCCGCCATGCGGGCTTCAATCTCTACCGGCATATCGCAGATGTCGAGAATGCGAGCGTTTGGACGCAGCTTGTGCATCGCCTTGGCTACGATGGCAGCGGGGTTAGAGTAGTTGACGATCCAGTAGTCCTTGCAGGCGTACTCCTCGCAGAAATCGACAAGCTCGCACATGGGGAAGATGGTCCTCATGCCATAGGCCATGCCACCTGCTCCGCAGGTCTCTTGGCCGACTACGCCATGGCGCAGGCTGATCTGCTCATCCTGGATACGCATCTTGAGCCCGCCCACGCGCATCTGCGCCATAACAAAGTTCGCATCTGTAAACGCCTCTTTGGGGTCGACGGTTACATGCAAGGGGATCTCGGGGGCAAGGTCATCGATAACTGCCTTAACCACCACAGCGACCGTGTCCTGGCGTTCCTTGTCGATGTCATAGAGCCAAAGCTCACGAATCCCCAGTTCGTCCTTTTGATCAATCAGGTCTTTGACGATACCGGCGGTATAGGTGCTGCCGCCGCCGCAGATGACAATCTTGTATCCGTTCATGTTGTTCATGCCTTTCAAATCAAATTGAGCTGCAGACAATCTTGGTTACTATCTGCACGAAGTAGGTAGCGATGTTGATGACCGCCGCCATGCCTGCAATGCTGCCTGCGTCCGCGTGCCTTCCTGAACGCCGGGTCCAAACCGCAGCGAGTAGACCCAGGAGCGGCCAGATAAAACCACATGCGAATGCAGCCATAAGCACGAGAAGACCCCTTGTCGACTTTTCTTTGTACATGTTGAGCAGGCGTTCGAACATGCCTCGGATTGAATGAAACGTTTTGGTCAACATGAGGTCTCCTCGCTTATCGCTTATCGATTACGCGACTGTTAATCTTCCAGATTAAGGATGGGACGCAGCAGGTCGTAGACGGAGTGCACGTTGGTTCCCACGACAATTTGGACATTGGTGCCGTTCTTAAACAGGCCCTTGTCGATAGCCTTCTTGATGGTCTCTTCGTTGACCTTGTCGGGATCTTTGACTTCGACACGGAGACGAGTCATGCAGCAGCCCATGGTGTTGATATTGTCCTTGCCGCCAAGGCCGTTGATGATGTTCTGCACCATTTCCTGCTGTTTTGCGTCGACTTCCGGAGTTCCGGAGGACTCGAGAGCATTGTTGCCTCCGGAGACCTCTGCAGACCACTCTGCGGAACGGCCGGGCGTCATGAGGTTGAGTTTCTTGATCACCATCGCCAGAACGATGAACGAAACGGCGGCAAACACGATGCCCAAGACGATGTAAATCGGGAACTTGGTGACGCCCATTGGCAAAGGCAGGCCGAGCGTGAGCAGCTCGATGCCACCGTACATGTTAAGCAAGCGGACTCCCAGGACAAACAGGAGCATCTCGCCCAGTCCGTAGAACAGGCTGTAGGCAACCCAGAGAATCGGAGACGCGAGCAGGATCATGAAGTCGAGCGGCTCAGTGATGCCGGAGAGCATGGCGGTGATGTAAATGGGCACCAGCATGGCTGCGACAGCTTTTCGATTCTCCGGACGGGAAGTCGCAATCATTGCGAGCACGGTGCCGAGGGTTACGAATTCCTTGCCAAAGCCGAACATGGCAAAGCGGACAGAGGGGTCGACTGTGGTGAGGGATCCGTCGGCGATATGGGGAAGCTCGGCATAGAAGATGTTTGCTGCGCCGGAAACACTCTGGCCGGCGACGACCGCCGTGCCGCCAATCGCGGAGTAGTCAAACGGCATCCACATAAAGTGGTGCATGCCGAGAGGTACGAGGACGCGGTTCAGGAAGCCGTAAATGAAAACGCCCAGACCACCCGAGGCTGCGATGAATGAAGAAGCGTTGCTGATGGCGTTGGCGATAGGGGGCCACACGATAGTCGCTCCGATGCCGAAGACAATGCTCAGCGGAACCATCGCCAGAAGGGCCAGGCGGGGTCCGCCGTAAATCCGGATATACTCCGATACCTTTACGTCGATCAGTTTGTTATAGAGCCAACCGCAGAAGCATCCGATGAGTACGCCGCCGAAGACGTTGACATCGGTAACTTGAAGACCCAGTACCGTTGCCTGGCCAGTGCCATACAGACCCATCGCGCCAGCTTTTGCCAGCTGATCGGTGAGCGTCAGGTAGGCGTTGTTGACATACAGGAACATGAGGTAACTAATAAGTCCAAACACTGCCGCGTTGGATTTTTGCTTCTTTGCGAAGCCTGCCGTTAGGCCGACTGCGAAAATCACCGGCAGGTTGCCGATCACCGCGGAGTTGGTTACCGCGGAGAGCAGCGTGCCCAGATCTGCGACAACTCCGCTGCCGAGCGAGCATACCGTGGCGATGGCCAAAATGATGCCCGTTACCGAAAGGTACAAAATAGGGTCGACGATAACGCGGCCAAAGTTCTGGAAGGCCGTTTTGACTTTATCCATCTCTTCCCCTCTCCTAACTAATCTCGGGGGCTTGCCCCTTAGGCAGAGACGACACTCGCATACTTGCCGGCGTCAGGTGTTGATGTCGCCTCTGTTTACGGATTTCATGATAGTTGGGGTGTTTGCAAACAGGGCGGGCTGGAACAAACGGTTCTTAAAAACAAGTGCGACTAATCTATTTCGTTGTTACCATCTTTCCATTTCGGTCAGCGGTATTCATTTTTAGGCAAATGGCTTTGGACGCGAGTGACTAGCTACGCCTTGATTTGCCAAGTTTGAAATCCATCCATCTCTTTTTAATAGGCTCTTGCCGCCCGGGCGTCCCGGAAGAAAGGAGGAGGAGCGGAAGAAGCATTCCGATCCTGTGCGCGTCCATTTCCTGTGACAGCAGGGTTTCAAGCAGCTTTTTCGCTTCATCGAGGCGCAGGGGCTGCCTTTCGGCCCCCTGCGACCGCGGGACTGATATTGCATCGCTTGCGATGCAACTGTTGAAGTCAAGCAATCGTTGGTCGAATTTTGGTCGAAATTGGCATGGCATTGATTCAAGCATTTTATCAAAATATGTTAATCTACCTGCGCATATAACGGTATCAAAGAGCTTCAAAAGGTGTCGATAAACATCGATATTCTGTTCTCATGACCCGAAGGTCGTAGGTTCAGATCCTGCCCCCGCGACCAAGACTTTTGTAGCCAGGAAGCTTAACGGCTTCGGCTTATAGGACAAAAAGTGTGTCCGCTTTGGGGGCATCGGCGCAGGTCGATGCCCCTTTTTCAGCCGTTTAAAATCCGCGCCCGCTTTTAACCGCTCGGACAGAATGTGTGTCCGGTTGCCTATCGTTCCCGCAGGTAGATAACCTTTTCCGGAACCGTTAAATATCCTTTCGGAAGAGGTGCCCATGAAGGCCGTTTATTGCCCCTACTGCGGCGGTCGGACCAAGCGCAACGGCAGGACGTCTTCGGGCTACTGCGCGTGGAAGTCGCGCCCGCCGAGCGCGAGCTTTGCGGCGGACATGGTCACGTTCTCGTATTTAAACCCGAACTACCTGCCCTACTCGTGCACGAACCTTGCAGGCATTTCCGGCCTAGGGAACCTCTTGGGCGTGCGGTCGATGGGCTACGCGTTCTCGTCGTGCACCTTCGCAACCATCGACTTCCGGGGCATCGACCCGTCCAGGCTCACGAATCTGTTCTGCACGTTCTTGGGGTATTCATACCTGACGATGATTTACGCGGACGCGACATGGGCACTGCCAACGAGCGGCATCACGGGTTCGCAGCGGTTCTATTCCTGCTCCACGTCGCTCGTCGGCGGCAACGGGACCGTGTGGGCAAGTAGTAAGACGGCCTGCTCGTACCTGTGCGCCGAGGTGGCTGGTACGCTTGGGTACATCATGGCTTCTCAGCAATGAGTTTGGCCTTGGCCACTATATCGGTATTGGCCATATCTGAGAACATTTCGTCGACGAGCCGAACGTAGAACTCGTAGGCTTCGTAGCGAGATGCTTTCAGAGCGCCTTCGGCTTCCCTCAAACGCAGCCCAGCATCTCTCGCTTGCGCTTTTCTTGCCATCTGCTGCATGACTGGTTCGTCACCGCCTTTGGAATCATCACCTCTCTGCAGTTTCGCCACCTCCGCATCAAGGCGCGTCATCAATAACTCGTATTCACTCTCACCAACATTTGAGAGGCTGATCAGCAAGTCTTTGAAAGTTCTGGCAGTGAGCATGCGATTTAGAGCTGCCCTGCAAGCATTAAGTTCTGCGTTGGCTTTTTCGACCATATCCTGGGCAATGAAGGCACTCCCTGCAGATGGCTTCTCATTCTCCAGCGTGGTCTTTCCAAGCGGCCACTCTACGCTTGCCTTCCCCGTGATGCTTTTTAGTGCGGTGACTGCCCCGCTCTCCAATCCAACGATGTCGGCGACATCTTGGAGCTCGTACGAATCGCAGTCCGTTTCGCCGATTAGATAGCCGATTGGTTTTCCGAAGAAATCGGCAAGTTCGACCAAATCAGTCCAATTCGGGAAATTGTCTCCCTTGAGGAAGTGGCTAATCCTTCGCGCTATGGCCTTGCACGCCTGGTCCGTCTTCTTTACGCATTGAGCATCGATGCTCGATTGGTTTTCTCCTCCGTAACGCCTTTCGTACATGAGCCTCGCGAGCTCGATTTGCGAGAGGCCAACTCTACCGTCCGTATTGACGAAACTCCGCATTAAGCTTGCAAGTCGTTCTGGAAGCACATCTTCTGGCTTATAACGGCGGACATACATTGTCTGAATACCCTTTCTAAATAGCGCAGCAGACATATCTTAGACATTTACTGTTTACTTGTGCAGTTGCATTATTGACCCAAGTAATCAAGTAGCCAGCGGGCGGTCGAGTTAGGAGGACACGATGACGGATTGGGACTACGCGCAGCTGTCACATATTGCAAAGGAGTCGGGCGGACCAAGGGCGCTTATCGCAAACATCAGAAATGGGGGAATTGCCACAGGAAGGTGGCAGGGTTGCATTGTTGGATCTGCTGTAACGCTTGCCATAGGGAGTATGGGTTTGTGCCTGTATAACAGGCACCAGAAGAAGCTGGCGCTTGCCAACGAGAGCGCCGAAATCCTTGAGTCGAACATCGAAGCCTACGATGCCATCCAAGCGGAGGGGGCCACGGGCGCAGCCGATGAAGACGAGCAGAGTATTCGGGATGAAGGACTAGGTGTCGAAGCCGCCGTTTAACGACGAGCAATATTGCTAGCCAATTCAACGATATAAACCTAGAAGGGTCGAGCCCCCGGCACAGCGCCGAGGGCTCGCTTTCGTTGCGGATTGATTACACTGGGCGGTCTTGAGCTCCCGATACGTCGGGCCGCCCTTGCTGATGTTTACTTAAAAGTGGTCCGAATGGTCAAGCTAGCGTACTGGACAAGGTTCTTCGAAAAACGCTTCGAGCTGACGGCGGCGCCCTTTGATGCTAAAAGGCATCGGGCCTGCGTTTCTATAAGGCCGGCCACCCAATTAAGAGCCATCAGGACGCATGGCTGCGGTACATCGAGGGGCGGCTTGGATGGGCTATCGAGATGAAAAAGATCGTTGCGGAGATCGGGTTTTAAAAACGCTTCGGCAATTTACTGGCTTATAGGACACACTTTTTGTAGCTTTCAACTATGAGTCGACTGTTTTCCGACTACAAAACGCGGGGATGCCATCGAAAAGGACACTTGCGGTATCCAGAGTCGGGTAGGGATGGATGCCGCAAGTAGAGAGTCCAATGCAAGTAGAGAGTCCAATATTAGATGATGCGCCCGGTAAGGTACCCAGACGCATCGCGGTCGGTCTGTTGGAAGCCGTGCGTCTGACGGTGAGATCCATCA
>DBEXMY010000259.1:0-25855 GCA_048168905.1 Collinsella sp.
CCTGCATCGTTGCCATGGTGCGGCACTTGTAGTCATTGGGGACGTTCTTAGTCATTGGGGACGTTCTTAAATGATCAGGCGGCACTTGGGGACGTTCTTTTTCTGTCGGCAGTTGGGGACACTCCTTGTGCCAGCGTTGCATCGAGTGCTTGGGAAACCGCGACCCGGTTTTTGGCCGAATAGTGGGTCGCATTTTCCGGATGGGGTGGGTTGCGGAAAGTGCGACCCGGAATATTGCTCTGAAACGGGATGCGGTTTCCCTGATGCGCCTCAAACGGAAAGCGCATCCCATTCCGGAGCTTCAAAACGGGATGCGCTTTCCGCGCGGAAGAATTGTCGCAGCTGCGTTAGGCGGTGCCGCTCGTTACTCGCCCAGAATCAGCGCCGCGAGCTCGTCTTGGGTGTCCACCACGTAGTCGGCGCCGGCGGCCTCCAGCTCTGCGCGGCCGCGGAAGCCCCAGCTGACGCCCGCGCTCTTAAGGCCGGCGTTGTGGCCGGTCAGAACATCGACATTCGAATCGCCCACATAGAGCGTGGTTGCCGGATCGGCACCCAGCTCCTCCAGCACATGCAGTGTGACGGGCGCTTCGGGCTTGGGCGGAAACGCATCAACACGGCCCTGTACCAGCGCAAAGCGATTGAGGCCAAAGTATTTCTCGATAAGCGGGGCTGCCGAAATATGGTCCTTGTTGGTGAGCACGGCAAGCTGAACGCCCGCTGCGCGCAGACGGTCGAGCATCTCAATCGTGCCGGCGTAGGGTGAGGTGTGGTCCTCTTTGTGCTCGCCGTAATAAGCTCTAAACTCGGCAAGCGTCTGCTCAAACATGCGGCCGTCGCCCGCGTACTCGGCGGGCATAAAGCGCTCGACCAGCTTGAGCATGCCGTTTCCCACCTTGTAGCGGTACTCGTCCACGGCAAACGTGGGCCAGCCGTGCATCTCGCAGGTGTGGTTGCCGGCGGCCGCCAGGTCCTCGATCGTGTTGAGGATGGTGCCGTCCAGGTCAAAGATCACATGGGAAAAAGCTGCTGCCATGAAAGCTCCCGTCATTGGGTTTCAAAACGCACCTCATAATACTTGGCTTCCGCGTTGGGCGCGCTTGGAATCTGAACATCTCCAGGGATATCAAGCCACATCGCGCCGACCGCGCGATTCCGCCCTAGCAAATTCTCGGTAGCTGCTCTCCCACGAGCATGTCGAGGATGCGGGTCGAGCCCCAGCCGGTGCGTACGCGCACGGCGGGGCGGGCGTCCTCGGCAAGCGGCAGCACGCGACCGATGATGGCGGCGTTCTCGCCGTAGCGGGCGGCGCGCATGGCCGCCAGCGCGGCATCGGCCTGCTCGGCCGGCACCACGGCGACCATCTTGCCCTCGTTTGCCACCTGCAGAACGTCGTAGCCGAGCATCTCACATGCCGCCTGCACGTCGGGGCGCACGGGCACGGCATCCTCGTCGATCTCCATGGCAACGCCGCTGGCCTGGGCAAACTCGTTGAGCGTGGATGCCAGGCCACCGCGCGTGGGGTCGCGGAAGCAGCTGGTGTCGGGGGCGGCGGCGAGCACGTCAGCAATCAGATGATTGAGCGGCGCAGCGTCGCTTTCAATGTTGCTCGAAAACGCCAAGCCCTCGCGCTGGCCCATGATGGCGATGCCGTGGTCGCCCAGCGTGCCCGAGACCAAGATGACATCGCCGGGCTGGCAGTTTGCACCGCTGAGCGCCACGCCCGCGGGTACCTCGCCCACGCCGGCGGTATTGATGTAGACGCCGTCGGCACCGCCGTGCTCGACCACCTTGGTGTCGCCGGTGATAATCTTCACACCTGCCTCATGTGCCGTTTCGGCCATGGTCTGTACAATCTGGCGCAGCTTGTCCATGGGATAGCCCTCTTCGAGGATAAAGCCGCACGATAGGTAGCGCACGTTAGCGCCCGAGGTCGCGACGTCGTTGACGGTTCCGCATACGGCGAGGCGGCCGATATTGCCGCCGGGGAAGAACTGCGGCGTTACCACAAAGCTGTCGGTCGACATGGCGATTCGCCCGCTTGCGGGCAACGCGGCGACACCGGCGTCGTTGCCCGCAAGCAGCTCGGGCGACCCAAAGGCATCCAGAAAGACCTCATCGATAATGCGCTTCATCAACTGGCCGCCGGAGCCGTGGCCCAACAGGACAGTGCTATCGGTAACGCTATGGGACATATCGAAAACTCCAATCGTGGGTGGAATCGGCAATAGCCGAGTGTGGCAGAATCGATGTTAAGTAAAAGTCAGCGAGCGCCATTCAGACGAAGTGAGTTGCCTTGAAAGAGGAGGCTGCTGGGCTTTTGCCCGCAGCCGACGATTGAAAGGCAAATCGCTCGCCTGAATGGCGCGCAGCGTCGGCCGGTCCGCCGTTCGTTAGAACGGCGGAACCTAATAGTCGCGGTAGCGGTAGTACGCCGCGCAGCTGCCCTCAGAGCTCACCATGCAGGGGCCGACGGGATGCTCGGGTGTGCAAGCGTGGCCGAACAGCGGGCAGTCGCTCGGCGTGATGGCACCGCGCAGCACGTCGCCGCAGCGGCACCCGCGCGGCTCGACCGTCGGTTCAATGGGCACGTCAAAGCGGGCACCGGCATCAAAGCGCGCGAATTCGGGTCGGATGGAAAGACCCGAGTTGGCAATCGGTCCCAGCCCGCGCCACGTGGTGCCGCACGGCTCAAATACCTGCTCGACCAGCTGGCGCGCCACGGGATTG
Organism: Collinsella sp.; assembly: GCA_048168905.1. Lineage (GTDB taxonomy): Bacteria > Actinomycetota > Coriobacteriia > Coriobacteriales > Coriobacteriaceae > Collinsella. Next base: position 2,728 of record DBEXMY010000259.1, read on the forward strand.
CCGTCTGCGTTGACGCCACGGCGGTAGGCGTTGTCGATCGCCGGTCTGTTCTCGACAACCATCTGGACCAGCATGCAGATGCCCTGCAAGATATCGACCGGCTCAAACCCGGTGACTACGCCGGGGGTCTCGAACTCATCGACCAAAAACCCAAAGGGTGCCAGGCCTGTGATGGTGGCGACGTGACCAGGCAGGATAAAGCCGTCGATGGTCGTTTCGGGGTCGTTGGAGATCGCACGCAGAGCCGGCGGCGTGGTCTTGTGAGCACAGTAGACCGAGAAGTTCTGGAGCCCGCGCGCGTCGGCCTCCAGGATAGCGGCGGCAATGGTGGGCGTTGTGGTCTCAAAGCCGACGCCCATAAAGATGACCGGGCGTTCGGGATTTTGCTCGGCAATGTCGAGTGCGTCGAGCGGAGAGTAGACGATGCGGATGTCGCGCCCCGTCGCCTTTTGCGCGGCAAGTGAGGTGGACGATCCGGGAACGCGCATCATGTCGCCAAAGGTGGTGATGATGGCGCCGTCCATGTTGGAAAGCGCGATTGCGTGATCGATGTCGCGGTTGGCGGTGACGCAAACGGGGCAACCCGGGCCGCTTAGCAGTTTGAGTCCCGTCGGCATGATGGAGCGAAAGCCATAGCGGCCAATGCTCACGGTGTGCGTACCGCAGACTTCCATAAGGTTGATGCTGCGGTTACCGACAAGCTCATGAATACGATCGATGAGCTCGCGAGCCAGCTTGGGGTCGCGAAATGCCGAAAAGTCGATACCGGAGCGAACCGGCTGCGCCGCCGCCACTAGTATGCCTCGGCCGGGTTGGTGGCGAGCTGGTCCTCTTCGGCCAGCTCGGCCATGGTATTGACGAGCTCGAGTGTCTCTTGGGCTTCCTGCTCGTCGACAATCTGAATGCCAAAGCCGGCGTGCACGAGAATATAGTCGCCTACCTGTGCCGTCGGCACGAGGCGCAGCGAAACGGGGCGCTCGATGCCCATCATGTCGACGGTCGCCTTAAGGTCGTCGTCGCGTTTGACCACTTTACCGGGAACGGCAAGGCACATAATGTTCCCCTTTTATACGTTTTGTGCTGGATAGGCACCTAATTACCCATCAGTTGATGGTAGCGCTCGCGGGAGTCGCGAGCAAACGCGTTACACCTGTGAGACGGTTGAGTGCGACGCCGTCTGCGCGAGGCAAGCGCGAGCGATGGCGGCCTGACCGTAGGCGATGCAGCCGTCGTTGACGGGCACAGCGTGGGGGACCAAGACGGCAAGACCGGCGTCTTTGAGTTCGTGGGTAAGGAGCTGAAGCAAAAGCCGGTTCATGAACACACCGCCCGAGAGCGCGACGGTATCGAGGCCTTCGCGCTCGCAGATCTCGCACGCGACGTGGGCCGTAGCGTGCGTAATGGCGATGTGAAATCCGAGGGCGAGCCTGTCGGCCGGCGCGCCTGCCTTGATTCCATTCAGAAGAGTTTCGATGAGCGGTTGGGGGTCCAAGATGGGGGAGTCGTCGGCAGGCGTGAATGCGCCTGTATGATTGCCGTCGAGGCGAACGGTCTTGCTGCCGAGCGCGCGCCAGGCGGCGGCTTCGAGCTCGATGGCGGGCTCGCCTTCGTAGGTTGCCTTGTCGCAGATGCCCAGAATCGCTGCCGCGGCATCAAAGAGACGCCCCATGCTGCTCGTGCGCGGGCTGTTGATGTTCCGCTCGATCATCGTAGCCGTGATGCTGCGCGTCTGTTCGTCGAGGCCGTACAAGAGCCCCGCGGCACCCGGGTGCTCGAGCAGGCCGAGCTCGCTCAGCAGGGCAAAGGCATTGCGCCGGGCATCGCGCACGGATGCGGCGCCGCCGGGGAGCGCCCAGGTGCGCAAATGCGCGGCGCGTTCAAAATCGGCAAGGCCGGCAACAAGAAACTCGCCGCCCCAAATGGTCCCATCGGTGCCGGCGCCGGTGCCGTCAAAGGCGATGCCAAGGACGCGCGCGTCGGTTGTAAGCTGGCCCGCGGCGATAGCCTCGGCCATCACGCTCGCGATATGCGCATGATGGTGCTGCACCTCGACGAGCGGCAGATTGCACTTTCGCGCCTGTTCGCGTGCCCACTGACTCGATAGGTAGCTGGGGTGCAAGTCGCAGGCCAAGGCGGCGGGCGTCAAGTCAAAGAGATCTTCCAAGCGTATGCGTGCGGCGTTCCAGGCATCGAAGGTCGCGCCGTTTTCAACATCGCCGATATGCTGCGACACAAAACAGGTTGCCTCGCCGTTCGTCCCTTCACGCGTGAGCGCGATCGTGGCCTTTTGTTGTGGCCCGCAGGCGAGCACGCAGGACGGAGCGCCGTCGAGCTCCGGCAGCGGCAACGGCCGAGGCGCATATCCGCGTGCGCGACGCACGGGCATGACGGTGCCGTCGACCACACGTACCACGGAGTCGTCGTAGCGCGAGAGAATCGCGCGGTCGTTGCCGAGCAGCGCATCGGCGATGCCGGGGGCAACGAGGTGTTCCCAAGCGAGGCCGTCATCAGTTTCGATAGGTTCCTCGCTCAGGTTTCCGCTGGTCATGACCAGCGCGTGCATGTCATGCGACGCGGCCGCGGCGAGCAGTAAATGTTGAAGCGGGGTGTAGGGGAGCATGACGCCGAGCTCGGGTAAATCGTGCGCGACGGATGGCGCGAGTGTAAGGGCGTCGGGGGAATCTCCCTCGCCAACAGCACGCCGGCGCAACAGCACGATGGGGCGGATGCTGCCGGTTAGCAAGCCACGCTCGGCATCATCGACATGGCACAGGCGTTCAGTATCGGCAAGGCTGCGCACCATAACGGCAAGCGGCTTGTTGCTGCGGCGCTTGCGACGGCGCAGCTCGACCACCGCCTGCTCATTGGCGGCGTTGCAGGCCAGATGGAATCCGCCCAGGCCCTTGATGGCTACAATACCGCCGCTGGCCAGCAGCTCGACACAGCGGTCGATAATGGCATCGCTGGTTTCGCGCGTGCTGCCGACGGCTGGCGTCGCCCCCGGGCCTTCGAGCCCCATGTCGCCCGCCGCCTCGCGCCAGGTAATATGTGGCCCGCAGTCAAAGCAGGCATCGGGCTGCGCATGAAAGCGCCGGTCAAGCGGGTCGCCATACTCTGCGGCGCACTCGGGGCACATGGGAAAGCAATCCATCGACGTGGCCGCTCGGTCATAAGGCAGCGACCGGATGATGGTAAAGCGCGGCCCGCAGTTGGTGCAGTTGATAAAGGGGTAGTGAAAGCGTCGGTCGGCGGGGTCGAACAGTTCGCGCAGACAGTCGTCACAGGTGGCGATATCGGGGGAGATGAGCGTCGTGTGCATGGTCTGATCCTGCGACGCTACGATGCGAAAGACCTGCTCATCGTCGGCATCCCAAGTGTCGGGCTCCAGGTCTGCAACAGCGACATGCTCAACGCGGGCCGCGGCGGGCGCGTGCTCCGACAGCGCGGTGACAAAGCCGTCGAGTGCCTCGACCGAAGCATGCGCCTCGATGTGCACGCCATCGCCCGCGTTGAGCACCCAGCCGCAAATGCCATGCGCCATAGCCTCGCGATACACAAACGGTCGCATGCCAACGCCCTGCACAATGCCCGTCACATGAATATGCGCATGCCGCATGTGGCTCCCCTTCATTGAAGTGTGTGCTGTTAGAGCCCCAGGCTTTGCTTGGTGGCGGCGCAGGTGAGCTCGCCGTGCTTAACGCCGCGCAGCCCCAGCAACCGGTCCGCCAGCTCGTAGACACGCTCGCCGCGACCCTTGAGCGCCAGAATCTCCAGGCAGTTGTGGTGGTCCAGATGCACGTGCATGGTCGAGACAATCTCGTCGGTGTAGTCGTGCTGCACCTCGTCCAGACGGCGCGTCAGATCGCCGGTATGGTGGTCGTAGATCATGGTGAGCGAACCGATGACCTGCTCGTCGGGCGTGCGCATCTGCTCCTTGGCGATCGAGGCGCGAATCAGATCGCGTACGGCTTCGGAACGGTTGGCCACGTCACCGCGGCGCGCAATCTGCTCGTCAAAGCGGCGCAGCAGGTCGTCGGGCGCGGTGACCGAAAAACGGACCAGCTCGGAGCTGGGGCCGCTGCAGCGGCAGCTCGCCTCGGCGTCCGCGCCGTGACTGTGCTCGTGCTCGGCCACGTTACACCAGTTTCACAGAGCCGATGGAGTTGTGATCTGCCTCTATGGCCTCCTCGTAGCCCTCGAGCGCATCGTGTGCCTCGTGCAGCGCAGACATGGCGGCCTCGAGCTTGGCGCCAATGCGCTCCATGTCAAAGTTCTCGGTCGCATGCAGCAGCTGATGGCTCCACTCGTGAGCGAGCTCAATGGTGTCGTCGACCTGCTTGACGCTCATGGCAAGCTGGCTCATGTTCATTCCGACGTCATGCATGGGAATCTCCTTTTGTACGGGGCGAAATGGTGGTTCAGATTCTACTACGCCCGCCTTGGGCGCCGCCGCATAAGAAAACGGGCGCGAGTCCGTCTGACCCGCACCCGTTCACTGGGGGCTGTTTGTGTCTACCATACTATCCGTGGCCGCATGCCTTGCGTTTGGCACTCCGGCGAGCGGTGCGAAACCGCTCATGGACGGCAGACAAGTAACAAGCGTATTACAGATGTTTCTCCAGCAGTGCCTGAAGCCTTGCCTTGGGTAAGGCGCCGACCGAGCGGTCGACCTCCTCGCCGTTCTTAAAGACGATCAGCGTGGGGATGCTCATGACGCCAAACTTCATGGCCAGGTCCTGGTTGTCATCGACGTTGCACTTGGCCACGGCAATCTTGCCGGCCAGCTCGTCGGCAACCTCGTCTACGATGGGCGAGAGCGAGCGGCAGGGGCCGCACCACGGGGCCCAAAAATCAACCAGTACGGGCAGGCTATCGTTGACGACAGCGTCGAAGTTCTCGGGGGTAATCTGCTTGATGTCAGCCATGGTGACCTCCATAATGTGACGCGGCTCGGCCGCGTAAAACTCAGTACGACCGTGCTTATACCCAGCGGCTCGTAAAGCAACCACTCGCAGGCGGCTCTTTTATATAATGGTGGGCACGCAAACGATTGGAGAGCGCATGCCCACGTCACAAAGCCAGAAAAAAGAAGCCATCGCTCAGGCGACCGAGCAGGAGCTCGCATCGCTCGCGGGCCGTGGCGTGCGTATCGCGGGCAACGCGTGCTCGCCGATTGTGCTGGTCAAAGGCGATTTGGATGAAGCCGAGTGCTCGGGCGGCGAGCTGGCTGCCGGCGCGGATGGCGCCGCGTTGCGCAAGGCGCTCGGCGCCATCGGATATGCCCCCGAGGATTTTTGCGTGCTGGCAAGCGTCGCCGGCGCGGGCGACGGAGCGGTCGCGCCGGGCGAGGCCCTGACGTGCGACCTGTTCCGCGAGGCGCTGGAGACCTTGGACCCCGAGGCGGTGCTGTTGCTGGACAACAGCGCGGCCGATGTCATGCGCGAGACCTATGCCGATATGCTTGTGGCAATTGATGACTTTGACACCGCCATGCTCAAGCCCGGCCTGGTCGCGCATGTGCAGGGGCGCCGCGTGCTGGCGCTCGACGGTTTTGAGGCGGCGCTCACCGACAAGGCCGCCAAGCAGCGCATGTGGGCCTACATTAAGCAGCTGACCCCGGCGGCTGCACCGCTGTAGCGAGGCTGGCGGCAGCCCCTACATCACGGCGCGCAGCTCAAACCGGTCGCCATTAATGCGGAACTGGCAGTTGCCGTTCATGCGCTCGACGGCAAGCATAATGCTCTTGGTGCCAAAGCCGTGCCCAGTGTGCTGAGCCACGGGCATGCCGTCGACCATGTGCGGCGCACGGCCAAACGTGTTGGAAACCAGCAGTAGAAGATGACCGTCTTCGTAGCGAAGGTCCAGGTCGACAAACCGCTTGCCCTCGGGGGCGGCGCTCGCCGCGGCGATGGCATTGTCCAGGGCGTTCGATACCACACTGAACAGATCGACATCGCCCACGTGGACGGTTTCGGGCACGGCGGCGCGCAGGTCGGCGGTAATGCCGTGCGCGTTGATGTCCGCGGAAAGCGACGAGAGCGCAATGTTGACCGTTTCGTTGGCGCAGTAGCGGCGCACGGCGGTGCGGTCGTTGGTCTCGCAGAGCGCGTCGATGCGCTCGAGCGCCTCATCGGTGCGACCCTCTTCGATCAGGGCCGCTAGACCGCGCAGGTAGTGGCGCATGTCGTGACGGAGAACCGAGAGCTCGCGTCCGGACTGGCGCCAGGCTTCGAGCTCTTTGATGGCCGCGCTGTCGCGGGTCGCGAGCATCCAGCGCTCGCGCTCGGCGATTTCCTTTGCCTCGTATTCGCGAAGGTAGACGGCAAGAAACATAAGGTAGAAGGCGCAGAGGGCGAACGCCAAAAACTCAACGGTTACCACCGAGCCCGAGTGGAAGAGCGTGGTATAGACGTTGGTGGCGTAGTCGAAGATGTAGTAGACGAGCGGCAGGATGAGCAGAATCTCCAGCTCGGTGGGGCTTTTGATCGCTAGGCGGAGGCCAATGTCGCTTGCCCAATGCAGCAAGACGGCAAAGACGCCGAGTGTGGTGATGATGCGCGCCACGTAGTACGCGACCTGCGAATCGGTGACGGCGAATGCGGCGATGCCCATCCAGTTGCTAAACTGGCAGCTCAGGTAGGCACTGGTAACGCCCAGAATGGCGAGTAGCGGACTCAGGCGATAGCGTACGCACAGGTAGACGACAAGCGGCAGATGCACGACGAGCGGATACGCCTGTCGGGCGAAAAGCTCGCCGCCGACGGCATTGGCGAGGCCGAATGCACATCCGGTTACGGCGCCGACCCCCACCAGTTCGAGCGAATGGCGGCGGTTGATCTCGACACCGCACAGCGCCGCCGAGGCAAAGACGCCAAAGAGCAACGTCGTCGCATGGTGGATTGCCCAAAGCACCAGTTCTGCCGAGGAAAGCATCAGTGTCTCCCGCCCTCGAACCACACTGCAAAGTAGGCGTCTTGGAATCCCTGCTTGCAGCTGCGCGCGAGCGGTATGCACGCGCCCGAGCGCATGACGATTTCCGTGCGGTTAAAGTGGTCGATGTTGCGCAGATTGACCTGGTAGCTGCGGTGGCACTTAAAGAAGGTCGCGTTTTGGGCCAGTCGGTCCTCGATGCTGCGGAACGGCTCGAGCGCCTCGATATCGCGGCCATCGCGCAGGTGGAAAACAACGTGCTTGTTGCGAGCCTCGGCATATTCGATATCGGATAGGCGTAGGGCATGGTAGCCAAAGGACGTCTTGATGACGAGCTCGTCGATCGTTGCCGGACGCAGGCTCGACAGCTCGTCGAGCAGTTGCGCCACGCGCTCGTAGGTCACGGGTTTGAGCAGGTAGTCGAAGGCGCGGACCTCGTAGGACTCAAGCGCGAACTCGGGCGATGAGGTGAGAAACACCAGGCGCACGGCGGTATCGGATTGGCGCAGCTCGCGGGCGGTGTCCATGCCGTTGACGAGCGGCATGATCATGTCGAGCATGATAATGTCGGCGCGCGATGCGGCATGGCGTGCCAGCAGGTCCTCGCCGCGCGTAACGAGTGCAACATCGATCGCCGTACCCGTCTCGGCCGACCAGCGGTTGATCATGCGGTGCAGGTTATCTAGAAAGGCGACGTCGTCGTCGCAGGCGATGATTCTGAGCATATTGGGCCCCCTTAGTACCTCGATTTTGCCACATCGGGCACGCGCCGCTTGCGGGGGTGCGGACCGTTTGCGCCCCACGGCGTGCAGCTCGCGCCAAGCGGTGTTGCGGTGGCGAAAGATGCCTCCTGCGCTATCGAAAGCCCGGCTATCCTCAGCTTGCCAGTTCGAAAATGGACTTGCCGCATGATTGAATCTTTATTTCAACTTTACACCTAGGTTTACAGCTGTCTTGTCAGCGGTAAACCTAGGTGCCATACTACAGCCCCAAGATTCGCCAAAAGAGAGGGGCCTTGATGGCACAGAGCGCGAACATGGATGCGTCGGAGCTTGCACGCGATATCGCGGCCGGCCTGGCATCGGCAACGACGGCAACGGAGCGTGCGGCACTGGTGCCCGCAGAGCTCGTCGAGGCCATTCATCAACTAAAAACCCAACGTGACGCGGTGATCCTGGCGCACTATTACGTGGCGCCCGAGGTTCAAGCCGTTGCCGATTACGTCGGCGATAGCTTCTACCTGGCAAAGCTCGCCAAAAGCCTGCCGCAGCAGACCATCGTGTTGTGCGGCGTGGAGTTTATGGGCGAGAGCGCCAAGCTGCTCAATCCCACTAAGACCGTGCTGCTGCCCGAGCCGGGCGCGGACTGTCCCATGGCGCACATGGTCAAGCGCGAGACGGTCGACGCGGCGCGCGCCGAGTACGGCGACGACCTGGCCGTGGTGTGCTACGTCAACTCCACGGTCGAGATCAAGAGCTGGAGCGACGTGTGCGTCACCAGCTCCAACGCCGTTAAGATCGTGTCCGAGCTGCCGCAGCAGCATATCCTGTTCATTCCCGACCAAAACCTGGGACGCTTCGTAGCCGAGCAGGTGCCGCAAAAGCACGTCATCCTCAACAACGGCTACTGCCCGCGCCATCACATCATCACCGTCGAGCAGATCGTCGACGCGACGGAGGCCCACCCCGACGCGCTCGTGCTGGCGCACCCCGAGTGCAAGGCCGACGTCCTGGCCGAGGCCGACTACATCGGCTCCACCGCCGGCATCATCAAGTATGCCGAGGAGTCCGACGCGAGCGAGTTCATTATCGTGACGGTCCGCGGCGTGCTCTACGAGCTCGAGCGCCGCTGCCAGGGCACCGGCAAGAAGTTCTACTTCCCCGTGGTGCAGCCCACCTGCGTCAACATGGATCTCATCACGCTCGAAAAGCTCGTGCGCTGCCTGGAGACGGGCGAGGGCGAGGTACAGATCGGCGTCTCGGACGAGGCAGCAGACCGGGCCAAGCTCACGCTCGACCGTATGCTCGAGTACGCAGCACGCTAGAACAATGTTGCATGAGGGACGGTCCCTTATGTCACATTCAAGGGAGAGGATTCCTGTGGAAACCAAGCAATACCCCGATATGGAGTGCGACGTCGTCATTGCCGGCTGCGGCGTAGCGGGTCTGTACGCGGCCCTCAATCTGCCGACGAGCACGCGCGTGATCATGCTCTCCAAGGGCGCGGTTGATGAGTGCGATTCGATGCTCGCGCAGGGCGGCATTTGCGTGCTGCCCGAAGGCTCGGACTACGATGCCTTCTTTGAGGACACCATGCACGCCGGCCACTACGAGAACCGCCGCGAGAGCGTCGACATCATGATTCGCTCGAGCCGCTCGGTCATCAACGACCTGCTAGCGATGGGCGTGGATTTTGAGCGCAAGGCCGACGGCAGCCTCAATTTTACCCGTGAGGGCGCGCACAGCCGTCCGCGCATTGCCTTCCATGCCGACATTACGGGCAAGGAGATTACGACCAAGCTGCTCCAGGCCGTTCGCAAGCTGGATAACGTGCAGATTTTGGAGCACGTGGCCATGACCGACATCCTAACGGGCGAGCGTGACGGCGCCACGGTGTGCACCGGCGTCGTCGCCGTTCCCGTGGACGAGGACAACTCGGTTCGTCCCGCCGACGAGCTGACAAATGCCGCCGAGGGCGTGCATGCCGGCGAACCGTTTAAGATCCATGCCCGCCACACGCTGTGGGCGACGGGCGGTATCGGCGGCGTATACGACCATTCGACCAACTACCCGCAGCTCACGGGCGATGCCTGCTACATTGCTCAGGAGCATGGCATTAAGATGGAGCACCTGGACTACGTGCAGATCCACCCCACGGGACTGTTCTCGCCACAGCCGGGCCGCACCTTCCTGATCAGCGAGAGCTGCCGCGGCGAGGGCGCGATTTTGCTTAACGCCGCCGGCGAGCGCTTTACCGATGAGCTCCAGCCGCGCGATGTGGTCGCCGCCGCTATTCGCGAGCAGATGAAGCAGGACGGTACCGAGCACGAGTGGCTGAGTTTTGCCCCCGTCGAGCGCGATGTGGTGACCGGGCACTTTGCTAACATTCGCGCGCGCTGCCTGGAGGACGGCCGCGACATCTTGGACGAGCCCATCCCCGTTACGCCCACGCAGCACTACTTTATGGGCGGCGTGTGGGTCGACAAGGACGGCCGCACCTCGATGCCCGAGCTCTACGCCGCCGGCGAGACGGCCTGCAACGGCGTTCACGGCAAGAATCGCCTGGCTTCAAACAGCCTGCTCGAGGCGCTGGTCTGGGGTCGTCGCGCCGCGTGGTATATGCGTACCGGCGAGTCACTGGCCGTGGAGCAGGCAGGCGATCCCGCGCTCGATGGCCGTCATCGCGCCCTGGGCGCCGACACCATGGCAATCGATGATTTGGCCCGTGCCGCCGGCACGCAGGCCGTGGAGGAGTAGACCATGAATCCCATTACCATGAAGCTCGTCGTCGATGATCTGATTCTGCAGGCCCTGCGCGAGGACATCACGTTTGAGGACGTGAGCACGGCGAGCGTGTGCCCCACGGCGCGCCCCGCCACGGTGGAGCTTATCGCCAAAGCCGATGGCATCATCGCCGGCCTAGACGTGTTCTCCCGCACCTTTGAGCTGCTGGATCCGCAGAGCTCCGTGTTGTTCGATGTCTCGGATGGCGACGAGGTGCACGCCGGCGACCATGTGGGTCAGGTGCGCGGCGACGCGCGCGTGTTGCTTTCGGGCGAGCGCGTGGCGCTCAACTACCTGCAGCGCATGAGCGGCATCGCTACTTACACGCATCGGATGGCGGCTGCGCTCGAGGGCACCAAGACCGTGCTTGTCGACACGCGCAAGACCACACCGGGCATGCGTGTGTTTGAAAAGGCGGCAGTCGAGATCGGCGGTGGCAGCAACCACCGCTATAACCTGTCGACGGCTGTCATGCTCAAGGACAACCACATCGACGCCGCCGGTGGCGTGACGCGTGCGATCGAGATGGCGCGCGCCCATGCATCGTTTACCACGACGGTCGAGATCGAGTGTGAGAACCTGGACATGGTGCGCGAGGCTGTGGAGGCCGGCGCCGATATCATCATGTTCGACAACATGACCCACGACGACATGGCTGCCGCGATTGAGCTTATCGCCGGCCGCGCCAAGACCGAGTGCTCGGGCAATGTGGATGCCAGCAATATCCGCGCCCTGGCTGATCTGGGCGTCGACTACATTAGCTCGGGGGCGTTGACGCACTCTGCGCCGATCCTCGACCTCTCGCTTAAGCACCTGCGTCTGCTGGACGGTAAATAATGAACGCCCGCGAGCGTCGCCGTGCCATCATGGCCGTGCTCGAGGGGGCCAAGGGGCCCGTATCGGGCAGCGCACTTGCTCGTGAGGTGGGTGTGAGCCGCCAGATTGTCGTGCAAGACATCGCCCTGCTGCGCGCCGATGGGCACGATATCGTGGCGACCAACCGTGGTTATGTGCTGCAGGAGGCCCCCAGCAGCCCCGCTGTGCCCACGCGCTTGGTCAAGGTTCGCCACAGCGTAGAGCAGGCAGGCAATGAGCTCACGAGTATCGTCGACGCCGGAGGCGCCGTGCTCAACGTGATCGTCAATCACCGCGTGTACGGTAAGATTACGGCCGACCTGGACATCCGCAATCGTCGCGATGTCGAGCGCTATCTGCGCGATATCGAGAGCGGCAAGAGCTTTCCGCTGCTGACGGTGACCAGCGGCTACCACTTCCATCGCATTGCGGCGGAGGATGAGCAAACCCTCGACGAGATCGAGGCCATGCTCAAGGAGAAAGGCTACCTAGCCGATTTAATGCCCTACGAGGATGATTTGTCCTAGCCCGACACTGTCCCCAATTAGCTGCCCACGAATGCAAAAGGAGGCCTCCGCGGCGATGCGGAGGCCTCCTTTTTTGTGCACGGTGTACTTTTGAGTGTGCAGGTGGGGGAGTTGTTACTCCTCGACGATCTCGGTGATCGCGCCAGCGGGGCAAGCGTCCTGGCAAGCGCCACAGGCGACGCAGGAGTCCTCGTCAGCGACGGTAGCGACGTCCTGGAGCTCCAGAACGCCAGCGGGGCAGGAGTCGACGCAAACGCCACAAGCGATGCACTCGTCGGCATCAATTACGGGATGAGCCATGGTAGTTTCCTCTCTGTTGACCGACGCTACAGGCGATGCGCGCCGGTTTGATTCGGGCAAAAACATACCACGGGAGCGACCGTTTGCAATACCCTCTGACCGGCATCTTCATACCGTTCGCCGAGTATGCCAAGGTTTACTAAAAAACACGCAGGTGGGGCCGTTGAGCTGCATAAATGTTAGCTAAAGGTGACTTGAAATATAGGGCGATTGAGCGTGCTTGCGGAAACCGCATCCCATTATTTTGTCGAAAAACGGGTTGCAGTTTCCGGTTAGGCCCGCTAGCGGAAAATGCGAGCCGGTATCAGCTCTCAAAACGGGATACGGTTTCCGGCTGAGCCTTCAGACGGAAACTGCGACCCGGAATCCACGCTCAAACCGGGATGAGCTTTCCGCAAGACGGCCCCCAGGCACCCCCGGACGCAAACCTCAGCCATCTCTACATAGATCTCGATAGATTTGCCGAGAACTCAAACAGTGCGTCTACCTGCGCATTTAAGAACCTAAACTCTCAGCAATAAGAAATCTTATATGAATTGACTTAGATTTTGTATATTCCGGCCCATAAGGGGATACACTACATCCTGAAAGACAAGCCGAAGCGCCGCGCGACAGATCGTCGAGGCGGCGCGAACGCAAAAGAGAGAGGGAATTTCTAATGAGTAAGATTCTTGGTATCGACCTTGGTACTACTAACTCCGCTATGGCCGTTCTCGAGGGCGGTTCTCCGACCATTATCGTGAACGCCGAGGGCGACCGCACCACCCCGTCCGTTGTGGGCTTCCGTGCCGACGGCGACCGCGTCGTTGGTAAGGCCGCTAAGAACCAGGCTGTCACCAACCCCAAGAACACCGTGTTCTCCATCAAGCGCTTCATGGGCCGCAAGTACTCCGAGTGCACCTCCGAGATCAAGACCGTGCCGTATGAGGTCAAGGAGGGCCAGGGCGGCCGTGCCGTCGTCGACATCGAGGGCAAGGACTACACCGCCGAGCAGGTGAGCGCCATGACGCTCGCGAAGATGAAGGCCGACGCCGAGAAGTATCTGGGCGAGACCGTCACCGACGCCGTCATCACCGTCCCGGCCTACTTCAACGACGCCCAGCGTCAGGCCACCAAGGACGCCGGCAAGATCGCCGGCCTCAACGTCAAGCGTATCGTCAACGAGCCGACCGCTGCTGCTTTGGCCTATGGCCTGGACAAGCAGGGCACCGACCAGCGCATTCTGGTCTTCGACCTGGGCGGCGGCACCTTCGATGTCTCCATCCTCGACCTCGCCGACGGCGTGTTTGAGGTTCTGTCCACCTCGGGCGACAACCACCTGGGCGGCGACGACTGGGATCAGCGCGTCATCGACTGGATGGCCGACAAGTTCCAGCAGGAGAACGGCGTCGATCTGCGTCAGGACCCCATGGCCCTGCAGCGTCTGAAGGAGGCCGCCGAGAACGCCAAGAAGGAGCTCTCCGCCGCCCAGCAGACCACCATCAACCTGCCGTTCATTACCATGAACCAGTCCGGCCCGCTGCACCTCAACTACACGCTGACCCGCGCCGAGTTCGAGAAGATCACCCGCGACCTGCTCGAGCGCTGCAAGCAGCCTGTCACCAACGCCCTGCGCGACGCCAAGCTTAAGCTCTCCGATCTGACCGAGGTCATCCTCGTCGGCGGCTCCACCCGTATGCCCGCCGTCCAGGAGCTCGTCAAGACTATGACCGGCAAGCAGCCCAACATGTCCGTGAACCCCGACGAGGTCGTTGCCGACGGCGCTGCCGTCCAGGGCGGCGTGCTCACCGGCGACGTCGAGGGCATCCTGCTGCTCGACGTTACCCCGCTGTCGCTGGGCGTCGAGACCATGGGCGGCATCATGACCAAGATGATCGACCGCAACACCACGATCCCGACCTCCAAGACCGAGGTCTACTCCACCGCTGCCGACAACCAGACCAGCGTCGAGATCAACGTGCTCCAGGGCGAGCGTGAGCTTGCCCGCGACAACAAGTCGCTCGGTAAGTTCCAGCTGACCGGTATCCCGGCTGCCCGCCGCGGCGTGCCGCAGATCGAGGTCACCTTCGACATCGACGCCAACGGTATCGTCAAGGTCTCCGCTAAGGACAAGGGCACCGGCAAGGAGCAGCAGATCACCATTTCCGGCTCCACCGCGCTTTCCGACGACGAAGTCGATCGCATGGTCAAGGACGCCGAGGCTCATGCCGAGGAGGACAAGAAGCAGAAGGAAGAGGTCGAGGTCCGCAACCAGACCGACAGCCTGTGCTACTCCACCGAGCAGACCCTTAACGAGCTGGGTGACAAGGTTTCCGCCGACGTGAAGTCCAAGGCCGAGGCCGCTATCGCCGACGCCAAGAAGGCGCTCGAGGGCTCTGACGTCGAGGCCATCAAGGCCGCTGGCGAGTCCCTGCAGTCCGTGGCCTACGAGCTGGCTCAGGTTGTCTACGCCGACGCTCAGCAGCAGACCGACGGTGCCGCCGGCGCCCAGCCTGCCGACGATGACGTCGTCGACGCCGACTACGAGGTTGTGGACGACGAGGACAAGTAATCATGTCCGCCCGTAAAGCTCGCACGGAGGCGGCTGCCGCTGGCGCCGCCCCCGTTGACTCTGAGGAGAAGGACGTGAAGATTCCCGTAGAGGCCGCAGACGTTACCGAGGCCAACGAGGCCGCGGCCGCCGAGGCTGTCGAGAACCAGGTAGAGGATTCCAACAAGGAGGCGACGATGACCGAGGACGAGATGGTGGAAGCCGCTATCCGCGCCGGTGAGGAAGCCGCCGACAACGACTTTAAGCTCAAGTTCGAGCAGGCCCAAAAGGAGCTCGCCGACGTGCGCAATGAGCTCGATGCTGCGGCAGAGGCTCAGAAGGCCGCCGAGGACAAGGCAAAGGACGCCACTGAGCGTACCGCCCGTCTTCAGGCCGACTGGGAGAACTTCCGTCGCCGCACCGCCAATGAGCGTATCGCCGAGCGCGAGCGCGCGACCGAGAAGCTCGTCACCGCGCTGCTGCCGGTGGTCGACGATATCGAGCGTGCGATCGACCATGCCCGCAGCCAGGAGCTTGCCGACGACTTTAAGCAGTTCGTCGACGGCGTCGACGCGGTGCATGCCAAGCTGCTCGATGTGTTTGCGCACGAGGGCGTTGAGCCCATCGACCCCAAGGGCGAGGCGTTCGATCCGCTCGAGCACCAGGCCGTGGGTCGCGTCGAGGACGCGTCGCAGTACGACGAGACCGTCAACGACGTGTACCAGAAGGGCTACCGCATGGCGGATCGCATCCTGCGTTCCGCGATGGTGACGGTGACCTACGGCGGCGAGAAACGCCCCGCACCGGAGCCCGAAGCGGCGCCCGAGGATGCTGCGGCCGATACGGCCGAGAGCACCGAGGAGTAATTGAGAAGGGCCCCGGGGCAACACCCGGGGCCCTTTCTGGCCTCGTGCCATATGAAAGCAGGAGCCGCCGCCCGCTGGGCGGCGGATGAAACAGGAGAGGAGCTACGATGGCTGCAGGCAAAACCTTCTATGACATCCTGGGCGTATCCAAGAGCGCCTCCGACAAAGAGATCAAGAGCGCGTTTCGCAAGCTCGCGCAAAAATATCACCCCGATGCCGGCGGCGACGAGGCCAAGTTCAAGGAGATCAGCGAGGCCTACGAGACGCTTTCGGACGAGAAGAAGCGCAAAGAGTACGACCAGATGCTCATGTTTGGCGGCATGCCGGGCGCGGGCGGCGCGTATGGCGGCGGCTACGGTGCCGGCGCGGGTGCCAGCGGCTGGGGCGACATCTTCGACAGCATCTTTAGCGGCAACGGCGCCTGGGGCAGCGATTGGGGCTCGGGCTTTGCCGGGGCTGCGGGCGCTGCCGGTGCCGGCGCGGGCCGCAGCCGTGCTCGCAAGGGCGGCGAACTGTCGCTGACTGTTGATGTGACGGCCGAGGACGCGTTTCGCGGTGTGACGCACAAGGTCACCTATCGCATTCCCTCGACAGGCGAGCAGCAGACCATTACGGTCTCGGTGCCCGCGGGCGCGGTCGACGGCGGCAAGCTACGCTACAAGCGTCGCGGCGAGTATGGCGTTGCCGGCGGCGAGCGCGGCGACCTGGTCGTGACCACGCATGTGGAGGAGCACCCGCTGTTTAAGCGCAAGGGTGCCGATGTGACCATGGAGGTGCCGATCTCGGTCTACGAGGCGGCGCTCGGCTGCACGGTTGATGTGCCCACGCCCGGCGGCGCGACGGTTCGTCTGAAGGTGCCCGCTGGCACCCAGACGGGCAAGAAGTTCCGCTTTAAGGAGATGGGTGCGCCCGACGTTAAGCACCGTGGCCGCACAGGCGCGCTGCTCGTCGAAATCAAGGTACAGGTCCCCACGAACCTGTCCGATGACGAGCGCGATGCCATGACCAAGCTGCGCGAGGCCGACACGCGCGATTATCGCGAGAAGGTCAACCGTTACAAGGCGACGTACTAGGGCGGTCGTGGCGCACACCCGCGCCCGCGGGCTTATGATGGACGATAACGAGACGGAAAGGGGTCAGGTAGCATGGCCGAGGACAATAGGAATAAACCGCTGTACATGATCAGCGTGGCGGCCGAGTTGACCGGCATGCATCCGCAGACTCTGCGCGTCTACGAGTCCAAGGGCCTGGTGAACCCCCAGCGCTCGGGCGGCAACACGCGTCTGTATTCGCGTGCCGATATCGAGCGCCTGGAGCTCATCAACCAGCTGACCGACGAGGGCATCAACCTTGCCGGCGTGGTGCGCATCCTCGATATGAAGGAGCGTGCCGAGGAGCGCGAGCGCGAGAACGAAAAGCTCCGCGCCCGCGTGCGCCAGCTCGAGGACGAGCTGCACGAGTACAAGATGCAGAAGAAGATCACCGCCCTGGCCCCGCGCGACGGCTCGGTTAACCCCGAACAGGTCATGCGCAAGCTGCTGGGTGCCGGCGGGGATTTGTAGTTACGCGGTTTTACCAAACCGCGTAACGGCTCGACGCTGCAAGCCCGCCAGAGCGGCAATCTGCCTTTCAACTTCGGCGGCATGACCAGAAGGTCAATGCCGCCTCGTTTCAAGGCACCTTGCTCGCTCTGGCGGGCTTTCGCTGTCCGCGCCAAAACATCGGCGTTGCCGGAGTAGGGTAGTTTGGCACTTGGGGACGTTCCTTTTGTGCCGGCACTTTGGGACACTCTTGCATCAAATCTGCCGGCCCACACCGGGCTCGTCCTGTACTTTACTGAGATAAAGTGAACGTGTAGATTCGTAACCCACTCGCAACCGTTCTATGGCACGATATTGAACGAATGCATGCTATGCGCCCAAATCTTTTGGGCAGAGTGGGAGACAGTATGGTCAAGCTGTACGAGGACGGCATCTACCTGCGCGGTGGCAGCGAGGTTGTGCCTGCGGCCGAGGCTGCCGAGCGCGGTATTACGCAGACGCCCGAGGATGCCAAACGCGGCACCATCGCGTATTCGATCCTCCAGGCACACAACACGTCCGGCGACCCCGAGGCGCTCAAGATTCGTTTCGATGCCATGGCGAGCCACGATATCACCTTCGTCGGCATCATCCAGACGGCGCGCGCCTCGGGCATGGAGCAGTTCCCGCTGCCTTACGTGCTCACCAACTGCCATAACTCGCTGTGCGCCGTGGGCGGCACCATCAATGAGGACGACCATGTCTTTGGCCTCTCGGCTGCCAAGAAGTACGGCGGCATCTTCGTCCCGCCGCACATCGCCGTCATCCACTCCTTTATGCGTGAGAACTTCGCCGGCTGCGGCAAGATGATCCTGGGCTCCGACTCGCACACCCGCTACGGCGCCCTGGGCACCATGGCCGTGGGCGAGGGCGGCGGCGAGCTGGCAAAGCAGCTGCTGCGCGACACCTACGACGTCGCCTATCCCGGCGTCGTCGCCATCTACCTCACGGGCGCCCCGCGTCCCGGCGTCGGCCCGCACGATGTGGCGCTCGCCATCATCCGAGCCGTCTTTGCCAAGGGCTACGTTAAGAACAAGGTCATGGAGTTTGTGGGCCCCGGCATCGCGAGCATGACGACCGACTACCGCAACGGCGTCGACGTCATGACCACCGAGACCACCTGCCTGTCGAGCATCTGGGCTACCGACGAGGACACGCACGCGTTTTTGACCATGCACGGCCGCGGCGACGACTACCGCGAGCTCAAGCCCGCCGATGTCGCCTACTACGACGGCTGCGTCGAGGTCAATCTGTCGAGCATCAAACCCATGATCGCGCTGCCGTTCCATCCTTCCAACGGCTTTGAGATCGACGAACTCAACGAGAATCTCGAGGACATCCTGCACGAGGTGGAACTCGAGGCCGCCAAGATCGGCGAGGGCAAGACACACTTTAGCCTGCTCGACAAGATTGTCGACGGCAAGCTGCACGTGCAGCAGGGCGTTATCGCCGGCTGCTCGGGCGGCAACTACGACTCCGTGGTCCAGGCTGCCCGCGTGCTCAAAGGCGCCAACACCGGCTGCGGCGAGTTCTCGCTGTCGGTTTATCCCACGAGCCAGCCCGTGGCACTCGAGCTTACACGCCGCGGCTACATCTATGACCTTATGGAGGCCGGCGCGATTGTGCGCACGGCATTCTGCGGCCCGTGTTTCGGCGCCGGCGACACGCCCGCCAACAACGGCCTGTCCATCCGCCACACCACGCGCAACTTCCCCAACCGCGATGGTTCCAAGCCGGGCAATGGCCAGCTGAGCGCCGTGGCCCTGATGGACGCCCGCTCCATTGCGGCGACGGCTGCCAACGGCGGCGTTCTGACGCCGGCGACCGATCTGCCCGAGGAGACTTGGGACGAGGCCTGCGAGTACACCTTTGACGACGCGCCGTACAAGAAGCGCGTGTACTGGGGCTTTGGCAAGGCGGAGCCTGCCGACGAGCTGGTCGAGGGTCCCAACATCAAGCCGTGGCCCGCGATGGAGCCCCTCGGCGACGACATCCTGCTCAAGGTGTGCTCCAAGATCATGGACCCGGTCACCACGACCGACGAGCTCATTCCCTCGGGCGAGACGAGCTCCTTCCGCTCCAACCCGCTGGGTCTGGCAGAGTTTACGCTCAGCCGTCGCGACCCGGCCTACGTGGGTCGTTCCAAGGAGGTCGACGCCGTGGAGAAGCGTCGCGTTGCCGGTGAAGCCGCGGGCGACCTGGCGGCGCTCGATGCCGAGCTTGCAAGCGTGTTTGAGGCACTGGCCGGCGCCGGTGTCGCGGCCGATGCCAAGGCGACTGAGTACGGCTCCATGCTCTATGCCAAGAAGCCCGGTGACGGTTCCGCCCGCGAGCAGGCCGCGAGCTGCCAGCGCGTGATCGGTGGCCTGGCCAACATCGTCCACGAGTACGCTACCAAGCGCTATCGCTCCAACGTGATGAACTGGGGCATGGTGCCCTTCCAGATGGAGGCCGAGCCCAACTTTGAGGTGGGCGACTACGTCTTTGTGCCGGGTATCCGTGCCGCGCTCGACGGTGATCTGCAGAACATCGCTGCCTATGTGGTGCGTGCCGGCGGTGCGGTCGAGCAGATTGAGCTCTACATTGCCGATATGACGGCAGAGGAGCGTGCCATCGTCAAGGCCGGCTGCCTGATCAACTACAACAAGTTCAAGGCCGCTGCCGAGTAACGCACTTAATTGTCCGCCCGGGGCTTACCCTTTCCCGCCCGCTCACGCGCTTCGCGAGGGTCGCGTTCGGGAAAGGGTAAGCCCCGGGCTACATTTCTGCGTTCTCGTTGGGTCTTGAGGGACGCTAATAAATAGACCTGCTTGATGCCGCCTCTGTTATCGGGGCGGCTTCTTTTGTCGAAAACCACCATGAAGGGGTAGGCGCCTTTGCGGTGGTTCCGTTTGTCTCGACCTGTAACATCTGGGCCCCTATTTGACGAGCGGCTGTTACAGATTGAGACAAACAATCGCCGCCGATCATTTCATCTTGATTTGTAACATCTAGGATTGAAAAGGGCCGCTAGATGTTACAGATCGAGACAGTGGAACATCGGAGCCGAGACCACCACAAAGGTGACTGCCCGGCGGGTCCTTATTTCGATGGGGTCCAGGTTATTTCATCGTCAAATAGCCAAGTGCGTGCCGAGCCGCTGTTGCGCGCTGTCTGCGGATCGGGCTCGCAAGTTTGTTCGTAGGCATCCTCGGTACACCGATCCATAAAATCGACGACTGCCGTCTGGTCGCCTTCCATGACGTAGATCACGTTGCCATCCGAGATATAGACCCCCGGCCCTTCGTTGTCCACGTAGCCGGGGTCGTATGAAACGTTGCACAGTCTGCTTCCGTTTGCCGCATCGAGCTCGAGGGTCGAATAATACCCGCCATTCATTTGGATTTTCTTGGCTCGATATATTACGGCGCCGTACCACCGCTTAAACGTCTTGCCTTTGAGTAAACTGGTTGCCTTGCCGATAAGCTGCTCATCTTGGGTATAGCGCGTGGCTCCAAGTTCGATTCGGGGATAGTTGCTGATCCCAAGCGCTGCGGGCGTACCGTCGAAATCGACGGTGATTGAATCGGGTTTGACGATATCGGTGAGGATTTCGATGGGGTAGCTTACGGTTTCAACCGCCGCCTGCGTCGCCGAGGCAGGGAGAAATGCGAGATAGATAATGCCCACGCCGACTGCGGTAATTGCAAACGCTAAGACGAGTAGGCCGATATAGGTGGAGCGTTTCACGGCGAGTACCCCGCAAACAGTATGCATTCATTAAGATAAGTGATAACAGCTTACGACAATATTCAAAAGAAAGCGACCGCCCGGAATGAGAGGGGCTAAAAGGCCCTATTAGGCTCCGATTTGACCTCTAATAGGAATATTTGCCCCTCCTCTCATTCTGGGCGAGAGGTCAATAATTGAGTTCACGAGTTTTGCGCAATACTATTCTCACTAAACTCACTATTTTCACTATAAGCACTATAAAAACGATGGGGGCGATGACGAGAACATTGTGACGTGCGATAGCTAAGCCGTTTAAGCCGGACTCTGACCTTGAATCTCCGCCTCTATCTGTGCGAACGGGCTATTGTCGGTTCTCGATTCCATCGCTGCGTTCTCGTTGGGTCTTGGGATCGCCAAACGTAGACTGGGCTTGATGCCGCCTCTTTTAATCGGGGCTGATTCTTCTCTGGACCACCACAAAGGTGCCTGTCCCCTTTGTGATGGTTTGCATGTCATGAGAGCACTCAGAAAATCTTATATATAGAGACTTAGATTTGTGTATAAGATCGCGCAAAGCTGGCAACAATACTTCTCGAACAACGTGAAGCCGCCCCGTAGGGTGGCCGCCCCAAGAGAGGTGATTCCATGAGAATCGATAAGCTAGCAATGACGTCGCGCGAGGCGCTGCAGACCGCCATGAGCACGGCCGCTGACGCGCAGGCCGGCGCGGTGGAGCCGATTCACCTGCTGTCTGCCCTGCTCGGTGCCGGCGAGCGCAATATCTCCGTGATCATCGAGCGCATCGGTGCCGACCCGGCGCAGCTTGCACGCTCCACACAGGATGCCATCGACCACGCGCCCAAGGTTTCGGGCGAGGGCCAGCAGATGGGCCTGTCCAATGAGCTCGTCCGCGTCATCGAGAAGGCCGAGAAGAAGGCCACCAAGATGGGCGACAGCTTTGTGGTGACCGAGCATCTGCTGATGGCACTTGCCGAGGACAAAGGCGAGGCGGGCCGCGTGCTGCGCGATGCCGGCGTGACCAAGGAGCGCATCGAGCAGGTCTATGAGGAGCTGCGCGGCGATGACCGCGTGACGTCTGCCGAGGACAAGACGCAGTTTGAGGCGTTGGAGCAGTACGGTCGCAACATCTGCGACCTTGCCCGCGCCGGCAAGCTCGACCCGGTCATCGGCCGTACCGATGAGATCCGCCGTACCATCCAGGTCCTGTCCCGCCGCACCAAGAACAACCCCGTGCTCATCGGCGAGCCGGGCGTCGGCAAAACTGCTATCGTCGAGGGTATCGCCCAGCGTATCGTGGCCGGCGACGTGCCGAGCACCCTGCGCGACCGCGACCTCATCGAGCTCGACATGAGCGCGCTGGTCGCCGGCGCCAAGTACCGCGGCGAGTTCGAGGACCGCTTAAAGGCCGTGCTCAAGGAAGTGCAAAAATCGGAAGGCAAGGTCATCCTGTTCATCGATGAGCTCCATACCATCGTGGGCGCGGGTGCCACCGAGGGCTCCATGGACGCCGGCAACATCCTCAAACCGGCGCTCGCTCGTGGCGACCTGCACGCGATCGGCGCGACCACGCTCGACGAATACCGCAAGTACATCGAGAAGGATGCGGCGCTCGCCCGTCGTTTCCAGACCGTTATGGTGAGCGAGCCTACCGTCGAGGACACCATCTCGATTCTGCGTGGCCTC
Source organism: Collinsella sp. (assembly GCA_048168905.1). Lineage (GTDB taxonomy): Bacteria > Actinomycetota > Coriobacteriia > Coriobacteriales > Coriobacteriaceae > Collinsella. The sequence continues at coordinate 25,234 of DBEXMY010000259.1, forward strand.
AAGGAGAAGTACGAGATCTTCCACGGCGTGCACATCACCGATAGTGCGCTCGTGGCCGCCGCCGACCTCTCCGATCGCTACATCGCCGACCGCTTCCTGCCCGACAAGGCCATCGATCTGGTCGATGAGGCCGCAAGCCGCCTGCGCATGGAGCTCGACAGCATGCCGGTCGAGATCGACGCCACCACGCGTCAGCTCACCCAGCTGCAGATTGAGGAGCAGGCGCTCATGAAGGAGACCGACGACGCTTCCAAGGAGCGTCTGGAAGCCCTGCGCCAGGAGATCGCCGAGATTCAGGAAAAGCTCAACGTGCAAAAGGCTGGCTGGCTCAACCAAAAGAACGCCATCGACCACGTGCAGGAGCTTAAGGGCCAGCTTGACGAGGCCAAGAGCGAGGAGGAGCGCGCGACGCGCAACGGCGATCTGGGCCGTGCGTCCGAGCTTCGCTATTCTGTGATCCCGGGTCTGCAGCAGCAGATTCAGGATTCTGAGGCTGCGCTCGAGGCGCAAAAGCAGCAGGACGGCGAGGGCCTCAACGAACAGGTGACCTCCGATGAGATCGCCGAGGTCGTGAGCGCCTGGACCGGCGTGCCCGTGTCCAAGATGATGCAGGGCGAACTCG
>DBEXMY010000260.1:0-1757 GCA_048168905.1 Collinsella sp.
CGCGACGACGCTCACGGCGATTTCGGGCGCCACCGCCGGCACCGCCGCCAAAGAACGACGAGAAGAGGTCGTCCATGCCCATGCCGCCAAAGATATCGTTAATGTCGACGTAGCCCGAACCACCAGGGCCGTCGGCAATGCCGTAACGGTCGTAGTTAGCACGCTTCTGCTCATCGGAAAGAACGGAATATGCCTCGTTGAGCTCTTTGAACTTGGCCTCGGCCTCGGGGTCGTCCGAAACGTCCGGGTGTACGGTACGGGCCTTCTTTAGAAACGCGCGCTTAATCGTCCGCGCGTCGGCATCCTTGTCGACGCCAAGCACCTCGTAGTAATCCCTATTTTCCGACACGACCGAATCCTTCCGACTTTCATTATTGTCACAGTGCGTCCTATACCCAAGCTGGGCCGGCCGCAAACAGAGGGTTTGATGTTATTGCATTGCGTAGGGTGAAAGCATGGCACGTTGCGAGCAGCTCGCAAACCAAACCGACACGAGCGCAAACATAAATCCGTTGGCAAAACCGTTGGCAAACTGCATCGCGCCGCGCTTCCACCACAGCAGGCTGCGGTGCAGCACGCCGTCCGAGAGCACCATGAACAGGCCCATGGCAAACGGAATAAAGCACATCACGGCAAAGGCCGAGAACACGCCCGAGATGGCCGAGAGCACCAAAAACGGCGCCACGATGCCCATCAGGTAAAAACCGGTACGGGCCTTGCCTTCCAGGCGCTCGGCCTCAACATGGGCGCGACCGACCAGATCACCGCCAGAGGCGCCGTTGGTGCCGGCGTGACCCATGCCGCCAATACGGACCTCGTCGCCATCGTGCGTGCCGGCGGGAAACTCAATCGTCTGCTCGGAGGTCACACGGGTCCGCCCGCTGCCGCCGCAATCGGGACAGGGGTCGGCGACGACCTTACCGGAGCCACCGCACTCAGGGCAGACCGACTGGAACGTGCCGGCACCAAACAGAAAGGACAGGTCGACATCGATGTGACCGCGACCGCCGCAGCTCGGACAGGTATGTGCATGCTCGGACGAAACAGAGCCCGAACCACCGCAGTGACCACAGGTATCGAAGCGCGTATAGCGGACGGTCTTGCGGGCACCGCCCTTGGCCTCCTTGGCGTCGAGTTTGATATCGACGACCACATTGGCGCCGTTCTCGGGATTGTAAGCAGCCTGCCCACGACGCTGCTGGCCCCAAGCGCCGCCAAAGGGAAAACCGCCCTCAAAGGGATTGCCATAGCCTGTGTTGCCGGCGTAGCCGCCACCATAGGGCGAAGCCGTAGGAGCACCGGCAAAGGGATTGCCCGAGCGCATGGCGTCGTAGCGCGCACGTTTTTGCTCATCCGAAAGCACGGCGTAGGCCTCGGAAACCTCTTTAAACTTTTCCTCGGCATCCGGCTCTTTGTTGACGTCCGGATGGAGCTTGCGGGCCTTTTGCTGAAAGGCCTTTTGAATATCACGCGAGGTGGCGTCCTTGGAGACACCCAGAATCTCGTAGTAATCTTTTTCGTTCATCGTCGCCATGCGCGGCAACCTCCTGCTCACAGCAGCGTATATATTGCGGTAATTCTACCCGAGCGGCCTAAGCTAGACCCCAAAACAGCTCGAACAGCATATTTCCATCGAGCCAGCCCAAGTGAGTGGGCGCTAAACGAGCACGGACGCGACCTGCGATAACGTCTTTTGAGGTGACGCGCCCCGCCTGTCCTTCAACATGATCGGGCGCCCAGGTGGCAAGGCCCAACTC
>DBEXMY010000261.1:0-2572 GCA_048168905.1 Collinsella sp.
GGTTGTAGATTTGGTGGACGGTGATGTGCTTAAAGGGGATGAGTACGCAAAAGTCATCTTGGCCCCAGTACCCTGCGACGCCCATGTCGGCATTCTCGATGTCCTTGAGGACCGTGCCCACATCGGCAAGCAGGCGGTCGCCTTCGGCCTGTCCATACCATTCGTTAAACAGGCGCATGTGGCCCATGTCGACCGTGGCGATGCACCAGGCGCCGTCGCGCCTTGCCTCGAGAAAAGCGTTGGCGCGCCGCATAAACTCGCTGGGTCGGTAGAGACCGGTGAGCATATCGATGCGTTCGGCGATTGCGCTTTTGCGTTCGACCTCGGGTATAGGGAGGCTGTCGTTGGGGACAAGCCCGCCGGCTGTGCGAAGGCGACGATCGAGTTCGCCTAAAACGGCGGTCGCCTGATGGGTTAAGTGCTCGTAAAATGCCGGGACGACAAGACAGACGGGAGTAATGGTGTCGCCCGCGATTTGCACAGGAGCGAAAACGGCCTCTTTAAGGTGGCGGGTCAGTTGCTCGAATGCCTCGTGGTCCAAATCGTTGCTGAGCACGACAAACTGGACGCTTCGTGAACGGTAGACCCGGCTCCTGCCGCGGGTGATCGACAGCATGCGGCCCGCGTATTCGGCAAGCATGTTGTCGACAGCCTCGGCCCCGTAGAGCTCGTTGAGCTTTGTCGTGCCACGAACGCGCACCGCTATAAGCCCTGTCTTGCAACGGTCAAGGCGGCAGGTATCGATAGCGTTGACCAGCATGCGCTGCGTTCCGAGGCCTGTGGCGGCGTCGACGGTTTCGGCAAGTGAGTGGTTGACGAGCTCGCCGACATAGAGCGAGGGGACATTTCCGTCGCCGTCGATACGAAACCCGCGAGCACGGCAAAGGACGTAGTCGCCGACGGCGTTGCGCACACGATACTGCATGACTCGATGGTGTTTGGAGCCGTTATAGACTTGGTCGATGTCGTCGGTAAAAGCCTCAAGGTCATCGGGATGGACGCGCGTTTTCCAGTAATCGCGGCAGTTGTCTATGTGCTCCGAGGGAAGGCCAAGATCGCGCAAGGCACCTTGTGACCAAAGGGTGCGATGTTTGTCCAAGTTCTCGATAAAGAAATAACGACCTTCGTTGAGCATCGAAAAGGCGTCGAAAACGCGGTCGCTTATTTCGAAGTCGTCGGCGTGGACTTGCGTGATATTGCGTCGATCGAGGTACACGGCATGACGTAGCTTGTAGTCGTACATGCGATGGTCGGCATCGAGTGTCATGCGATTGGGGGCTTCGCCCAGGGCGGGGTCGGCGTGTGCCACTCCGTAGCTAAACGAGTGGGGCATCTCGGAATCGTTGTTTTTGAGCAGGATCGTTCGGCAGTGTTCCAGACGTTCGGCGAGGTCGTCTTCGGTCGCAATCGTAGATAGGATGGCAAACTCGTCGCCGCCTATGCGAAACGCCGCCTCGTCCACTTTCATATACAGTTTGAGATAGAGGCTTACCTGCAAGATATAGCGGTTGCCCTCGTCATGCCCAAAGACGTCGTTGCAGTGCTTGAGATTGTCGATATCGATGAACGCCATGGTAACGGGGGTGTCCTGCTCCCAGAGCTCCTCGAGGGAACGGGCAAAGCCGCCACGGTTGCCAAGCCCGGTAAGCTGGTCGGTAAAGGCGGTCCTAATCAGATCATCCTGACGCTCGAGAAGGTCACGGACGGTCTTTTCGAGCGTTTCGGTGTAATTGCTGACAGTATCCATGTCGTAAGCGGCTTTCTGAGGTCGGGCGGATTGCGTCGGGCGAGCTCGTTGTGCACACGCGTTGTTGTTTGGCGCTTTGCGTGTATCCAGGCCCCCGCCTTGCTGCGTTGTTGGGTTAATTTACCGGCTAATGTTCGCTGTTGATAACTGCTGAGTAGTATAAACAACAGTGCAGAATTATATATGGGTGCACATACTGTGGGCGGCTATTATTCGACAGGCGGTAGCGCGACGATGCGATGTTCGATGAAAATGCGACTGAGACGATATATGTTGACGGGTATACTTGTTCCGGTTTTAAACGCAGGAACGGAGATGGTCGCATGGCACAGCCGGATACGACGCGCACGGTGGGGCTGGCACTCGAGGGAGGCGGCTACCGCGGTATGTATACGGCGGGCGTGCTCGACGTTTGGATGGAGCACGGCTTGACCTGCGACCATATGGTGGGTGTCTCGGCGGGCGCGGCGTTTGGCTACAACTTTAAATCGCGCCAGATCGGCCGTGCCATTCGCTATAACAAGGCCTATTGTGCCGATAAGCGCTATGCGGGTGTAGCAAGCTGGCTGCGGACCGGCGATATGTTCAATGCCGATTTTGCCTATCACGAGGTGCCTATCGAGCGCGATCCCATTGACTTGGAGGCGTATCGCGCCTGTCCCATGCGGTTTACGTGCGTGTGCACCGATATCGAGACGGGCAAGGCCGTCTACCACGACCTGCCCTATGGCGACGAGCGGGATATCGAGTGGATCCGGGCATCGTCGGCGATTCCTGTGGCGACGCGTCCCGTTGCTATTGACGGGCATAAGTATCTGGATGGTG
>DBEXMY010000262.1:0-1655 GCA_048168905.1 Collinsella sp.
TTATTCAGAAAAAAGTTTGTCCTATTCATTTCTGGTAAATAAATTACCGTTTACCAGACGCTTGATACCGTTCACCGGAAACTCAGTATAAGGCCCAGCGGATACCGGCTCGCTTTACGGCCCCATTTGTAACAACTTGACTTCTCGGTATAGAAAAACGGACCCGCTTCACTAGGGAAACGGGTCCGTTTTCGATTATCTTCGGCCAATTTAGATAACGCCCTCGAAGATCATCGGAATCCTAGCGATCAAACTCCGCCAGCGCCTCGCCCAAAAGCCTCAGGCCCTCGCGCAGAACGTCCCCGCTCGCGCAGTAGCCCAGGCGTGCGCCACAGGGAAGCTCAAAGCGGCTGCCGGGTACCAGCAGCACTCCCCTCTCGGACAGCAGGCGCTTGCAGAACTCCTCGTCGTCCTCGGGAATATCCAGCTGGATAAACGAGGTAGACACGCCCTGTGGGGCCGTCCAGGAAACGCGATGCTGCGCATCGATCCAAGCCTGCGCGATATCGCGGTTGCCAAACACGATCTTGCGATTGCGCTCGAGGATCTTGTCCTTGTGCTCAAGCACATAGGTCGCCAAGGCGTCGTTGAACACACCGCCGCAGATCATGGTGTAATCGCGATAGGTACGGATGCGGTTGGACACCTCTTCGTCGGCCACGACCCAGCCCACGCGGGCCGCAGGCGTCGAATAGGTCTTCGACAACGAGTTGGTGACAATGGCCCTCTCGTACACGTCGACCATCGACATAAAGGACTCAGTGTTTTCGAGCGGCAGATACACCTCGTCGCACAGCACGTAGGCGCCCACCGAACGAGCGATCTCGGCAATCTGGCCGAGCATATCGGTATCGAGCACCGTACCGATGGGGTTCGATGCGTTGTTTATGCAGATAAGCTTGGTGTTGGGGCGCACCAAGCGCTTGAGTTCCTCGATATCGGGCTTCCAGCCGAGTTCCTCGCAAAGCTCCCAATACTCGACCTCGGCGCCCAGCGTGCGCGGAATCTCGTAGAGCGGCGCGTAGGTGGGCCACTCGGCGATAACGTGGTCGCCGGGCTCGACCACGGCCATGATGGCGTTGAGGTTCGCACCCGTGCAGCCATTGGTCTGCAGAATGTGGTCGGGATTGACCTCCCGACGATACAGCTTGGCAACCACGGCCTTAAACTCCGGCGAGCCCTCGATCCAGCCGTAGTTCATCTTCTCGCGGTCCAAGCGCTCGTAGAACGTGGCGCCGTCCTGCTCATCGAGCGCGCGCAGCTCGCCCATGGTGAGCGACGAGATCGTCGACTGGGCGATGTCCCACGTGGCACTTTTCTCCCAAACGTTGAGCCATTCCTCAACGCCAATCGTCTTGATGTCCATGGCCAAGCTCCTTACAAAAGCAGTCATCCAATCGTGTTGACGTCCCTCATACAAGATTGGGGCGGTGCGAAAACCCGCACCGCCCCAATGGGAGACCTCTAATGGCAGCTAGATGTATGTATTATGACCTGTACGGGTCCTGAAAGACCTTAGAGGTCCTCGCGCCAGAAGGGCATGCTCATGCAGCGCGGGCCGCCGCGGCCGCGGGAGAGCTCGGCGGAGGGCACGACGAGAAGGTCCAGGCCCTCCTTGTACAGCACGTCGTTGGTGACGGTGTTGCGGGCGTAGA
>DBEXMY010000263.1:0-5456 GCA_048168905.1 Collinsella sp.
GCAGCGTCGAGCCGTTACGCGGTTTGGTAAAACCGCGTAACTACCTAACTACATCAAGTTGCAAACAGCTGCTGCGAAGGCAACGGGATCCTCGGGGAGGATGCCCTCGACCAGCAGGGCCTGATCGTAGAGCAAGCCGGAGTACTGCTTGATCTTGTCGGCGTCGCCTGCCTTCTGGGCAGCGACAAGCTTGTCGAAGACCGGGTGCTTGGCGTTGAGCTCGAGCACGCGCTGGCTCTTGGGCATACCGTCGGGCGCGCCCTCGGGACCCTTCTGGAGCACCTTCTCCATCTCGAGCGAAAGCGGGCCCTCGGTGGTGATGCAAGCGGGGGCATCGGTCAGGCGCGCGGAGACGGCAACTTTCTCGACCTTGTCACCGAGCGCCTCCTTCATAGCGCTGAAGAGGTCCCCGTTTTCCTTGGTGGCGTCCTCGGCCTCCTTCTTCTCGTCCTCGGTCGCCAGATCAAGATCGCCAGTCGCAACGTTCTTGAGCTCTAGATGACGATCCTCGACCTCGGGCTCGGCACCGTCGGCCACAGCCTTCTCGGCAGCATCGCGGGCAGCATCGTCCTCGTAGACCTTGGGCATATCGGCGGCAACGTACTCACGCATGGCCTGGAAGGTGAACTCATCCACGTCCTGCGTCAGAAGCAGCACGTCATAGCCGCGGTCGAGCACGCCCTTTACCACGGGCATCTTGGCCAAGCGCTCACGCGAGTCGCCGGCGGCGTAGTAGATGGCCTTCTGATCCTCGGGCATGCCCTTGGCATACTCGGCCAGGGTAATCATCTTCTGTTCCTTGGCAGACCAGAACAGCAACAGGTCGGCGAGCTCATCGGCCTTCATGCCATAGCTCGAGTAGATGCCGTACTTAAGACCGCGGCCAAAGTTCTCAAAGAACTTCTCGTAGGCCTCGCGGTCGTTGTCACGCATATCCTCAAGGTCGGCGGTGATCTTCTTTTCCACACGCTTGGCGATGGCCTTGAGCTGACGGTTCTGCTGCAGCGTCTCACGCGAGATGTTGAGCGACACATCGGCGGAATCCACGACGCCGCGGACAAAGTTGTAGTAGTCGGGCAGCAGGTCGTCGCACTTCTCCATGATCAGGACGTTGGAGCTGTAGAGTGCCAGACCCTTCTCGTAATCCTTGCTGTACAGATCGAACGGCGCGCGGCCCGGCACAAACAGCAGGGCATCGTACTCGAGCGTGCCCTCGGCATGGAAGCTGATGGTGCGCGCAGGATCGTCAAAGTCGTGGAACGTGGACTTGTAGAACTCGTCGTAGTCCTTCTGCTCGACATCGGAGCTGCGCTTCTTCCAGATCGGTGTCATGGAATTGACGGTCTCGAGCTCCTGGTAGTCCTCGTACTCGGGCTTGTAATCGTCGCCGGCGTCCTCGGGCTTGGGTTTCTGGCGGCTCTTGGACACCATCATCTGAATCGGGTAGCGCACATAGTTGCTGTACTGCTGAATCAGGCTCTTGAGACCCCACTCGGTCAGGAAGCGATCGTAGGTCTCGGCCTCGCCGTCGGCATCGAGCTTCTCGTTCTCGCGCAGCGTCAGGATGACATCGGTACCGTGCTCGGCGCGCTCACCGTCCTCGATGGTGTAGCCCTCAAGACCGTCGGATTCCCACACATGGGCGACATCCTCGCCATAGGCGCGGCTGACGACCTTCACATGGCTGGCAACCATAAAGGCAGAGTAGAAGCCCACGCCAAACTGGCCGATGATGTCGACATCCGAACCCTGCTGCTCGGCGTTCTCGGTCTTAAACTCCTCGGAGCCGGAATGGGCGATGGTGCCCAGATTGCGCTCCAGCTCCTCGGCGGTCATGCCAATGCCGTTATCCGAGATGGTAATGGTGCGGGCGTCTTTATCAAAGGAGACGCGAATGGCCAGGTCACCCTGGTCGAGCTTGACGCTCGGGTCCTGCAGGCTCTTAAAGTTGAGCTTGTCGACGGCGTCGCTCGCGTTAGAGATAAGCTCGCGCAGGAAGATTTCCTTATTGGTGTAGATGGAGTTGATCATGAGGTCGAGCAGTTTTTTGCTCTCGGTCTTAAATTGACGCATATGCAGTCCTTTCGCGCTACCCCCGTCCGCAAAAACGGCCCGGTTGCCCGAGCCGCATCGCAGACCTGCTATGTTCAGACTTAGATTTTATAACCCATTAGCGCGCATATATACATACGGAATCGAAAAACTGTATGTCTAAGCGCTCCGATGCACCAATTACCAAGGAGTGTCCCCAACTGCCGGCAGAAAAGGAACGTCCCTATCTGCCATCTACGCGCTTGGCCATCCAGACATGGGGTTGGCCCTCGTCTTCGTAATCTACCGGGGCAATTTGTGTGTAGCCCGCCTTTGTATAGAGCGGCAGCACGTATTCCTGCGCATGCAGCTTAATAAGCTTAGCGCCGGCATCGCGTGCACACGCAGCACTGGCCTCGACGATCGCACTCGCCAGTCCGCGACGACGCATAGCCGGCAGCACGGCGACGCGCCCCATAATGTAGGTCTCCCCCGCTGCGATGCCTTCGTCCAAGTCGCACGCCGGCGACACCGGAGCCTCTGCGTCAGCCGCGCGCTCAAGCTCTTCGGGAAACACGCGCGAGCAACCGGCAAGCTCGCCGTCTACATAGAGCGTCACATGAATGCAGTTCGGATCCTCGTCGATAGCGTCGAACTCATTCTCGTAGCCCTGCTCGTCCATAAAAACGACGCGGCGCACCAACGCCGCGTCATCAAAGCATCCCGTCTTAAGTTGGATATCCATGCTGCCCTTTCATTCAATGCGAACGTTAGGGACAGATTTTAGCGAAAATGAGCTCCGCGCACGCTAAACTTCGCGCGAGCCTTCGCCAGGCAGTCGTAATGACCCACGTTATGGGCATCGCTCGCGATGAAGCTGTACAGGTTCTGATCGAACAGGCGCTGTGCCGGCTTTTTCTCGCGACCAAAGCGACCGCCGGCAATAAAGTCCGCCGAAGCCTGCAGCTTGCAGCCCATATCGACCAGGCGCTCCGCCACGCTTACATCCTTTTGAACCGCACGATAGCGCTCAGGATGAGCGATGATCACCTGGTAGCCACGGCACTGCAAATCGTAAATCGTGTTCTCGTACTCTCTAAACGCATACGCATCGGCATGCGTCGAAAGCTCAAGCAGGAACTCATTGGTTCCATCAAAATGCAAGTGCTCCGCGGCATCGATACCAAGCTCAACGAGCTTTCGATGGTTGACCTCGAAGCCCATCTGGAGCGGAAAACCGTCAGCGTTATCGCGCAGCAGCTCAAAGGCATCCCACATCTTGTCGTAATCAAAATAGGGATCACGGCAGTGAGGAGTGCAAACAATTCTGGTTACACCAGCCCGCTTGGCAGCCTCGAGCATCGCCAAGCTCTCATCGAGATCGGCGGCGCCGTCGTCTACACCCGGCAAGATATGGCAATGAATGTCACGCATAGGTCAGCCTTAATCAACTAAACGTTTGCTCGGTTGGTGAAGATGCCCTTTTTGGAAGTCCCCTGATCGTCGGAGCCCTTCTTCACCTTCTTACCGTCCTTGGTGTAGTAGGAGTAGTAGTACTCGCTGGTCTCGGTCTCGCAGTAGTTCATAACGGTACCGATGAGCTTGACCTTCTCGGACTTCTTAAGCTGACCGATGGCGTTGAGCGCCTCCTCGCGCTTGGTGAAATCCTCACGCACGACAAAAAGCGCACCGTCGGTCAGACTTGCGATCTCGGCAGCATCGATGAAGGTGCCGACCGGGGGAGCATCAAAGATGACGTACTGGAACTTGGCGGACAGTGCCTTTACCAGCTTGGCAAAGCGGTGAGAGACGATGATGTCGGCAGGATTGGGAATATGCGGCTCGGCATCGAGGAAGTAGAAGTTCTTCTGACCCGTCTCGACAATCGCCTGGTCAATAGAAACCTGCTCGGACAGGACTGCATAGAGTCCGCCGCGGGAGCGGACGCCGAGCATATCGGCAAGGGACCTGCGGCGCATATCGGCCTCGACCAGGAGCACGGACTTGCCGCTCGTGGCGATTGCCTGAGCAAGATTAATGGAAACCGTAGACTTGCCCTCGTTGGGAATCGAGGACGTAACGGTGATGGTGCGAATGGGGTCGTCCACGCTCGCAAAGCGGATGTTGGCCAGAAGGGTCTTGGCGGCATTCTGTACAACGAGCTTATCGGTGTTCTTTGCCTTAGCCATGCCTATTTACCACCTTTCATAGCCGGAATTCGGCCAACAACGGGAATACCCAGGAGCTCTTCTGCCTCTTCTGCACCGCGGATGCGGGTGTTGAGCATGTCTGCCAAAACGACATAGGCAACTGCGATAAAGATGCCCGCGAGGAACGCGACAGCAACGTACAGCATACGCTTGGGACCGCTGGGGGCTTCGGGGGTCTTAGCCTCGTCGATAACGTTGATGCTCTGGGCAGCGCCGACGTTCTGAGCGACCGTACTCACCGAGCTGGCCATGGCCTTTGCGACCTTAGCCGTCTCTTTGGCATCGGTGCCGGTAACCGAAAGCGTAATGACACGCGTGGTGGTCTCGGAGGAAACAGACACCTTGTAGTCATCCAGGTCAGCAAGGCCCAGCTCATTGGCAGCACCGCTCTTAACGCTATCGCTATCCAGCAGCGTGGCGATATCGTTGGAAAGCATCTGGCTCGCCGAGAGATCGTTGTAGCTCATCTGACCGCTATCGTCGGTTTTGGCGAGAATGTACATGCTCGTCGTCGCGGTATAGGTGTTGTCCATCGCAACGAAGGACACGATGCCCATGGCGATCGCGCAGACCACCGGAAGGGTGATGACCAGCTGAAGGTGCTTCTTCAGCAGCTGGAACAGTTCGAGAAGGGTCATGCAGCTTGCCTTTCATTTCCCCAGTTCGGATTGACAAAACTGTCCGTATGTTATCGCATCTTTTTACCGAGACCAAACTCTATACATAAGAAACAGGCTCTCCTGTAAAAATGTCGGAAGCAATCGTAAAATTGCACAACAACGCCGCACCCGAAAGTCAAATGCGGCGTCTGCATCAATATCTATGTTGTATCGCTATGCGAATGGCTCGTCCTGCCGTATGGGAAACGTCACCGTAATGGTGGTTCCCACGCCCAACTCGCTCGACAAATCGAGCGTGGCGTGATGATACAGGGCCGCATGCTTGACAATTGCAAGCCCCAGACCGGTTCCGCCGCGCGCCTTGGACCTACTCTTGTCCACGCGATAGAACCGCTCAAATACCTTGCCCTGTTCTTCAGGCGCGATACCGATTCCCGTGTCGGCGACCGCAAGGAACGGATGGCCTTCGTCGTTGGTGCCGCACTGCAGCGTAACCGCACCGCCGGGTCGATTGTAGCGGATGGCGTTGCTCGCCAGATTATAGATGAGCTCGTCAATCAAGCGCGACACGCCTTCGATGACCACAGGCTTGGTC
>DBEXMY010000264.1:0-3760 GCA_048168905.1 Collinsella sp.
CCAGCGTAATGATCGTGAGCGGCAGCGAGATGACCGTGAGGAACGGTTTGACGAACGAATCGACAATGTTCAGGAACAGTCCCACAAAGGCAAAGCAGACCCAGGTCTCGGCAAAGCCGAAGGGTTGGATACCGGGGACGAGGAACGTGGCGATCGCGATGGCGATCGAGGTGAAGAGCCAGTTAAGCATAAAGCGCATGGCGTGAATCCTTTCTTGCGCCGGGATTGCTGGCGTCGCGTGAAGCGGCTTACGGCGGCGACCTGGATGGTTGCGCGGGCGCGCCGCGGTGTTTGGGCGCCCATTGTCTCAAATATTCGTGGAGCTTACGTGCGCATATGGTTTCTAAACGGCGTTCGTCCTGAAAAACGCGCCGCTGGCAGAGAGTCTTGTCGCTTTAGTTTGGTGGTGTGCTACACTGCTACGGGCAAAAGCCACAGGCGTTGCCCTATTGCATAGAACGGGTGAACGATGCCCGATGTCAGTATCAACTTCGATGCCTTTTGGCGGGTTTGGCGGTGATCGATGAATATCGAGAACATGTTTGACAAGCCTGATGTCAAGCAGCTGGTCCACGCATTTAGCCTTTTGGACGACGAGAAGGATATCCAAGCGTTTTTGACCGATATCTGCACGCCGCGCGAGATTTGCGACCTTTCTCAGCGTTTGCAGGTTGCGCGCTATTTGGACGAGGGCGAGCCTTATGTTGAGGTTCAGGCCCGTACCGGCGCTTCGTCCACCACGGTGAGCCGCGTTTCAAAGGCGCTGAACGGCGAGTACGGTGGCTACCGCAAGATCCTCATTAAGTTGGAGGATGGCGAGTAGGCCAGCGACAACATTGAATTACGAAGAACCGTCCCTCCGGGGGCGGTTTTTATATGCCTGCAATCGGCTGGTGCGTTGGGTTCAGGTTGCTTTGTACCAAAAGATGGAACTGCGGTGGCAATGTGTCCGCTTGGGCGGGTAGGATGGATGCATTGATTATTGCGAACGGTTTGAGCGGAGGACCATGCCTGTTCGAATCTATACCACCAATGCCGGCACGGATTTGAGCGATGCCGAGTCGGCGCTGCTTGCCGACCTTATTGCCCGTCACGGGCGTGCCGTGTTGCTGGCACCAACGTTTGCCGAGCTCGATCTGTGCCGTCATGATGCGGCGGAAGCCGGCATTTCGCTGGGTATCGACTACAAGACACCCGCATCGTGGCTTCGCTCGCTTTGGGAGCTTTTGGGCGACGGGCGCGGTTTCGTCGACAACCTGCAACGTCAGATGCTGTTTTCGGATATGATTGCCCGCCGCGACGATGCCGACCTGCAGCCGCTTTCGCGTAGCCAGGGCACGGTGCGCATGCTCGCGCGCATGGCCCGCGATGTGCTGCCGGGTGTGGCGGGGACGACGGCCGAGCGATGCGGTGGCAACAATTGCCAGCCTGAGCCAAAAAGCGATGCCGAGGCTCGTGTGTTTGAGCTTTTGCGTGCCTACGCGGGCGGTTTGGACCGTCGAGATATGGTCGAGCCCTGCGAGGCAGCCGACATTATGGCCGGTGCCCTGGCCGATAGCCTGCCGGCGTGCGCCCGCGCCGTATGCGTGCGCGGTACCACGTCGTTTACGCACGGTCTACTCGAGCTGCTGTCTGCCGTGGCGAACAATGGGGGAGAGGTCGTCGTGCTGCTTGCCCGCGAGCAGGCGGCGATGCGCGAGGAGCTTGCCACGGCATTTGATGCCCGCGGTGTGCTGTTTGAGATCGCGCCGCTGGGGGAGGACGCCGTCGCGTCTGATGTCGCTTGCGGGGCCGCCGCTCAGCCTGCCTTTATTGAGGTCGCCGGCCCCCATGCCCGTGCTCATGTCTATGCGGACGCCATCGATAAGTTGGTGAAAGCGCACAAGGAGTCCAAGGCCGATAAAGCTACTGCAACGCCCGCCGACCCCGTGCGCGTGCTCGTCGTTTCTGCCCGGGCACCCCAGCTGTTCGGCGAGCTCGCCGCCCGTTTGGCGGCGCGTCACATTGCGGCCGAGACGACTGAGTTCACGGCGTTTTCCCAGTCCATCGCGGGCAGGCAGTTTACGGCGCTCGCCAACCTGATCGAGCGTATGAAAGCCGCCGACGAGGGCACCGCTTCCAAGACTGAGTGGTGGCCCGCGCCGGAGCTTACCGACTGGATCTACAGTCCGCTTTCGGGCGCTGATGCCGTCAATGCCCGTACCTTCGATAAGAATATGCGTCTCTCGCGCAGCAAGACTACCGCGGGCGTCAAGAGCCTGCTGCAGAGCGTTCAGGGCCAGGTGAGGGGCGCGCGCAAGGCGACGAGCGACGATAACTGGTTTAAGAACGTACCGTGTGTGGTCTCGGACGTGTTCCAGGCGCTGTGGCGTGACAAGCCCGTGACGGCGCTTAAGGCCATGCTTGCCGTTGCCGAGGCGTTGCCCGATCGCGCTCTAGGCGGCCTTGACGGCCAGGCCCGTCGCCAGGCAGAGACGGCTTTGCTGCGCCATGCCATCGACATCCTTATGAACGATGCTCGCGCGCTCGACGTGTCGCAGGCCGCGACCGTGCCGGTTCTCGACGGCGTTCGAACCAAGGTGGACAAGCGCAGTACCGCCTACGATTACGAGACCTATGAGGTCGATCGCACACCACGAGCACAAGTGCGCTTCGCGTCGCTTGCCGATGCGTCGGTTCTTCGCCCTGGCAGCTACGATGCCGTGCTGTTTGCCGATGTCGACCTGGACAGCTATCCGCTTTCGCACGAAGAGGGCCCGCTTGCCACGTTGACAGCCGAGCTGCGCCGCGACGGCGTGTCTTTGGAGCCCGCTGCCCTGCTGCGCGTGCGCTTTGGCCGTGCGATGCAGGCGGCGAGCGGTCCGGTCGCGCTTGCCCGCGTGACACACGATCGCCAGGCGCGCGAGTGCTACCCGGCAGCCGTATGGACCGAGCTGTGGGCACATGCCGAGGCCGCTGGCGCTGCCAAGCCCATGCGCGTGGGCGAGGGCGATATCATCGCCGACTTTGATCCCGCGGCAGGTGAAGGCCTCAAGCGCGAGCGCGTGACCTGTGAAGCCCCTCAGCATCTGAGTGCCGAGGCCGTGCCGTATTTGGTCCTGCGCCGTCGCGATGGCGAGGGTGAGGACGCGCCGCTCGTGCCGCGTCTGACGTCCGCCTCGCAGATCGAGGCCTATTCGACCTGCCCGCTATGCTGGTTCGTCTCGTACCGCGTGAAGCCCCAGTCGATCGACGCGGGCTTTGGCAACATGGAAAAGGGCAACTTTGTCCACGACGTGCTGGAGTATCTGCATGCCCGTCTGCCCCAAGAGGGCATGGAGCGCGTGACGCCCGAGAATCTGCCGCGCGCACAGGAGCTGCTGCACGAGGTCTTTGACGAGACGTTGGCCGAGCACGCCGGCAAGCGCGGCACGGAGGGCCCGCTGGTGCCGCTCTCTGCGGTGGAGGAACGCCAGGTGGCCGAGATCTTGCCGCAGCTGGAGGGTGTGCTTGCCTACGAGTCCGAGGCGCTGACTCCTTTTGCTCCGCGCTACCTGGAGTTTGCCTTTAACGATCTTAACGTTGAGTATGCCGGTTGGCCGCTCGGCGGGCGCATCGACCGCGTAGATGTGGATGCCGAGAATCGCGCCGTGGTAATCGACTACAAGCATCGCACGGGCGTTGAGGAGTTTAAGCTCGCCGACCCTACGGTGCGCGACGAGGAATCGGGCACGGCGCCCATCGACGACCCGCGCTGGCTGCCACCCCATACCCAAACGCT
>DBEXMY010000265.1:0-5635 GCA_048168905.1 Collinsella sp.
CCGTCCCCCATGGATCACCTGATCCGCTGGGGACGGAGGGAAACGGATCATTTTTGCTGCAAGGGCTGCTGAAGACTTTGTCCTGCTTGGGCTGCGGTCATCGTCCGCCGCAACAGCGCCACTATACTTTTGAATATCTGAGCATTTTGAAAGGCAGGATATGACCGCAACCGCCAGTCGAACCACCAACCGCAGACCCGAGCTTTTGGCGCCCGCCGGAGGGCCCGAGCCCTTTGCCGCCGCACTAGCCGCCGGGGCAGACGCCATCTACTGCGGCATGGGCAGCTTCAACGCCCGCCGCAAGGCCACCAACTTTACCGACGAGGCCTTTGAGCAAGCCTGCCGCGCCGCGCATCTAGCCGGGTCGCGCGTCTACGTCACGGTCAACATCGTCATCAAGCAGTCCGAAATGGGCGATGCGCTGCAACTCATCCACCGCTGCTCCACGCTGGGCGCCGACGCCTTCATCATCCAGGACTGGGGCCTGTTCTTTGAGGTCAAGCGCACGATGCCCGGCATCGAGACGCACATCTCGACCCAAGCAAACATCCACGACGACCGCGGAACCATCTGGTGCCGCGAGCAGGGCGCCGACCGCGTGACCCTCTCGCGCGAGCTTTCCATCGACGAGATTGCCGCCATTCACGATGCCGCGCCCGATGTGGACCTTGAGGTCTTCAGCCATGGCGCCATCTGCTTTTGCTACTCGGGCCTATGCCTGCTGTCGAGCTTTGCCATGGCGGGACGATCGGCCAACCGTGGCATGTGCGCCCAGCCCTGCCGCCTGCCCTACGAGCTGATCGACGAGAACGGTCGCGCGCTCTCCCCCGCCGGCCGCGAGCGTGCGCTATGCCCGCGTGACACCAACACCTCACAGCTTGTTCGCCGTCTGTATGACGCCGGCGCCGCGTCGCTCAAGCTCGAGGGCCGCATGAAGGCGCCCGATTACGTGTACTCCATCGTTGATGTGTATCGTCACGAAATTGACGACATGCTATCCGGAGCCACCGTTGCCAAGGACGAGGAAGCCGCCCGCCAGCGCCAGCTCAAACGCTGCTTCAACCGCGACTTTACGCACGCCTATCAGGACGGCACCTCGGGCGACGAGATGATGAGCTATGAACGCTCCAACAACCGCGGCCAGATCGTGGGCACGGTGCTGGGCAGCCGCCCTGCCAACCGCGATGTGCGCGGCCTCAAGCCCGACGACCGCCGTCGCCGCGCCGCCATCGCCCGCATTGAGCTGTTTGAGCCCGTGGGCAAGGGCGACCTGCTGGAGCTTCGCCACGATAACGAGTTTGACCAGTTCCTGACCACCATTGCCGCCGATGATGCCACCGCGGGGGACATCATCGAATGTCGCGTGCCCCGCAGCATGCCCGAGGGCTGCCGCGTCCGCGTGATTCGCAGTCAGCGTGCCATCGACGCCGCCGGCGCTGCGCTCAAGCGCGACGTGCTGCGCCGCCGAGCTGTTGATGTGTCCGTCGTGGCGCGCCTGGGCGAACCGTTTACTATCACACTCACCTGCTGTGACAACCCCGCGCTCACCGCCACCGCCACGGGCTTCACCGTCGAGGCCGCCAAGACCCGCGCCGTCGAGGCGGCAGACCTGGTTGAACATGTGGGCCGCATGGGCTCCTCGCCCTTCGAGGCAGCGAGCTTTGACGTGGCGCTCGATGAGGGCTGCGGTATGGGCTTCTCCGCCGTGCACAAGGTGCGCGCCGCCGCCTGTAAAGCATTGGAGGAGGCCATTCTGTCGCCGTACGAGGAGCGCGCGAAAACGCTCGGGATTCCGTTGCTCGACAAATGTACGCGCGCCATGCCCGAGCATTACCGCGATGAGCCGCAGATCTGCGCCGCCGTCACCACGCTCGAAGCCGCCGAGGCGGCTCGCGCCGAGGGCGCCGCGCGCATCTATATGACCACCGACGCGCTCGAGGCTGTCGGACTCTCCCCTGCCGATGCATTTGAGCAGGGTATCGTGCCCGTACTCGACGAGGTCTGCCGCGCCGTCGACCACGAGCGCGTCGATCCGTGGGTTGTTGCCGGTGCCACGGTCGCTATTGGCAACATCTCCGAGCTTGCCCTGGCCGCGCAGGCCGGCGCCACGGCCGAGATTCGCTCTTGCCTGCCCGTGCACAACACGCCCTGCATGGAGGCGCTTGCCGAGCGCGGAGCCGGTGCGTTTTGGCTCTCGCCCGAGATCACGCTCGACGAGATTGTCTCGCTCGGCGCCGCCGCGCCCGCGGCTCTGGGCATCACCGTCTTTGGCCGCCCGCGCGTCATGACAAGCGAGCATTGCATTCTGCAGGTTGCCAACGGCTGCATCCACGATTGCGCCAACTGCCGCCTGCGCGCCCGCAAGCTCTCGCTCAAGAATATCGACGGGAAGGTCATGCCCGTCCGTACCGACATCCACGGCCGCTCTCGCCTGTACGATGCCTACCCCATCGACCTTACGCCGCAGGTACCACAGCTGCTTGACGCCGGCGTCCGTCGTCTTATGGTGGACGGCACACTGCTCGAGACGGATGAGGTGGGCCGTGCCGTCGCCCGCGTCCGTCGTGCCGTCGAGGCAGCGCAGGCCGGCCGCAAGCCCGCCGCCCGCCTGCGCGGGGCGACCTCGGGCTGCATGTTTGTGGGAATCAGCTAACCGAAAGGCTTACACGTGAACGAAGAACCTCAAGTCCTCTACTGCGACGCCTGGCTCATGGCCATCGACAAGCCCGCCGGCATGATCGTCCACGGCGACGGCACCGGCGAGCGCACGCTCACCGACTACGCCAGCGACCTGCTGCTGGCGATGGGCGACGGCTTTGCCGCGACCGACATGCAGCCGCTCAACCGCCTGGACCGCGACACCACCGGCGTAGTGCTGTTTTCGCTCGACAAGCAGACGCAGCCCGCCTTTGACCAGATGGTCATCGACCACGCTTTCGAAAAGCACTACCTGGCGCTCGCCGAGGGCAAGATCGACTGGAACGAAAAGCTCATCGACAAGCCCATCGCCCGCGACCGTCACGACAGCCGAAAGATGCGCGTCGGCGCCAGCGGCAAGCCGTCTCAGACGCGCGTCAAGGTACTCAAGCGCCTTAAGAGCCGCCGAGGCCTGCCCGCGCGTTCGTATATCGATGTTGAGCTGCTCACCGGCCGCAAGCATCAGATTCGCGTGCACCTGGCCAGCGAGCGTCACCCCCTGGTTGGCGACGACCTGTACGGAACGCCGCGCCCCTGCGGCCTGATGCTCCACGCCCACAGCGTGTCCTTCACGCATCCCGTAACCGGCGAGCACATCCACATCGAAGCCCCCTGCCCCTGGGAGCCCTAAAACCCGCCGAAAAGGGACAGGTTTATTTTGGCAGGTTTTATCTGGACAAACGTCAAAACCACCACAAAGGTTCCTGCCCCCTCGCGGTGGTTTTGGCCTTAGCCCGTCCCCTGCTGTTAGACCGTGATGACGTTGTCCATTGCCCGGTACTTGGCGGGGACATCGCCTGCGGTAATAATCGTTGCGTCACGGAAGTCCGCGAACTTGACGGGCGCCACCATGCCAAATTTACTGGCGTCCGAGATTACGAAGCGCTTGGCCGTATGGCGCATCGAGATACGCTTTACTTGCGCCTCCTCGATATCGGGCGCCGTGAAGCCCTGCTCGGCGGCAATGCCGTTAGAGCCCCAAAAGCCACAGTTGAAGTTGTAGCGGTCTAAGGTTGCCAAGGCATCGGGGCCAACGAGCGCCTCGGTCTCGGGTTTGAGCTCGCCGCCCAGCACCACGTTGCGCATGCCGCGCAAAGCAAGGTGTTGAGCATGGAGCACGGAATCGGTCACATAGGTGACATCTTCAAGGTGTGGAAGATGCTCGATGAGCCTGAGCGTCGTCGAACCCGAGTCGATGTATACAAAGCTCTCGGGCTCCACAAGTGCCGCCGCACGGGCGCAGATACGCTCCTTGTCGTCGTTATGGAGGTCGCTGCGCTCATTAAGCGTTAGGTCGCGCGTCACGTGCGCGCGCTCAAGACTCGTCGCTCCACCGTGGACCTTGGCGATGCGATGCGCTCGGTCGAGCGTCTGCAGGTCGCGCCGAATGGTAGACGCCGTCACGCCCAGGGCTTCGGCAAGCTCCGGCACGGTAACCGAGCCGGCCTGCTGCACCATCGACACGATCGCGTTGAGCCTATCTTCCGCAAGCATCGCTTACTCCTCCTCGGGGTACACAACTCCCCAGTCGGCGCGGAGCTTGGTCATAAGCTCCATAACATCAGAAGCATAATCCAGCAGCTCGCGCTTGGAGTCGTCGCCGGCAACGGCCTTCTCCAGGTCGGCCATCTCATAGCACAGGGCGTAAGCCTCGGTGCCGGCGTGGACCTCCTCGCGGTGGCCGTCCGCAGTCCACACGATGGTCGCGTGATCGGCACGCGGATATTCATTGACCTCGATGTAGCACTTGTCGAAGCTGATGACCGAGCGCTTGGGCTGCTTGGAGTGGAGCGTAAGGCTCACGACGCCCAGCTGCTGCTCGGCATTTCGGCAGACGATGCCACCCGCGACGTCAACGCCAGTCTCGCAGGTGTTGCCCAGCGAAACGACCTCAGCGGGCTGGCTTGCCATAAAGAGGCGCATGACGGACAGGGCATAGACGCCAATATCGAGCATGGCACCGCCAGCAAGGTTGCGATTGTAAAAGCGGTTGGTCAGGTCGCCGTACTCCTTGTAGCTGCCAAAGTTGAGCTGGGCGAGGTTCATGCGTCCAAAGTCGCCGGCATCCATGCGGCGGCGCAGCTCCTGGTACAAGGGCATGTGGAGCACCGTGGTGGCATCCATAAGGACCACGTTGTGCTCGTCGGCGATGGCACGGGCCTCGTCGAGCTCGGCAGAGTTGAGGGTAATGGCCTTCTCGCAGAGTACGTGCTTACCAGCTGCCAGAGCGGCTCGCAGGTAGGTGATATGCGTGTTGTGCGGCGTGGTGATATAGACTGCGTCAATGTTCGGATCGGCGTAGAGGTCCTCGACCGTTTCATAGACCTTCTCGATGCCATATTGCTCAGCAAAAGCCTGAGCCTTGGACAGCGTGCGGTTGGCGACGCCCGCAAGCTTGCGACCGGCAAGAGCGAGAGACTGGGCCATCTGGTTGGCGATAACGCCGCACCCGATCACAGCCCAACGAAGCTCGGGAGCCGTAAAGATATCATCGGGGAATGGCTTGTCCTGGACCGAAGTGAACGCTGCTTTTGCGGCTGCTTCGGCGTCGAGCGGAGCCTGTTTGGAATCTGCCATTATGTGCCTCCTGAGTCATCGGAAGTCCTTCATTTCCAACAGCCTTATATTCGCACAAATGCGCGCGCATTTGCTTGCATTTGCGTGTTTATTTGTTTATCGGTCATTATTTAACCATAGTTAGCAGATATTTGCGCGGCCATGCGCATCATCGCGCAAGACTCTGCGCGTAAATGCGCATGCGACAAACCTTGTGAAACATATAGGGGCGGAGCACCATAGCCCTAAAGACAGAGCCAGCTGCATTACTTCACCCCTCTGGGGGCACCAGACATCAAAGGACTGTCCCTAGGTGCCGCTTTCGTTGAAGCCTATCCCAGATGGCCAGATATACAAATCTAAAGACTGTCCCCATCAACTA
>DBEXMY010000266.1:0-10137 GCA_048168905.1 Collinsella sp.
GTAGTAGGCGCCCCACATGCCGGGCGTGAGCGAGCATGCCCAAAAGCACAGGCTCACGGCCAGGTTGACCAGCAGCGCGAGGATAGAGATTTTGATGGATGCCTTGGCGCCAAAGCGCTTGCAAATCATGTCCTGGCACAAAAACGAGACCCAGCTCACCACAAAGCCGCAATCGAGCGCCAGATACGGCAGGCTGATAAGCTCCTTGTTGGCCAGCAGGTTCATCATGATGACACTCACGAAAAACAGCGAAACCGTTGCCGCGGGAATGCTCCGCAACAGGACCTTGTAGTCCTCCATGACCTTCTTGATCATTATGTACTCCTTTGGTTTTAGGTTTAACGAGCAGGATATCGGACCCGAACTGCTCGGACGCCCCGGTCTTGAGACGACGGTGGGTATGATAGCCGCTCGCGCGGCATAAGGCAAACAAACGGCGCGGCAGCCCCACAGGACCACCGCGCCAATGCGTTAAAAGGCTACGTTGCCAAACTCCGACAGGATCAGGTCGGGGTTGTGGTCGGTTGCCCAATCCACGTTCCACGGGCTCGTGAACAGCAGTAGCTTACCGCCGCGCATGTCCTCGACACGCAGCGTGTCGCGCGTGAGCGAAAGGCCCGGGATATCGATAGTATCGGGGTCGTTCTGGATCCAGCGGATGTCCGTATAGGGCAGCGGCTGGCGACGAACCTCAACACGGTACTCAGCCTTGAGGCGGCGCTCGAGCACCTCAAACTGCAGTACGCCGACCACGCCCACAATGACGCTCTCCATGCCGGCACCCAGCTCGCGGAAGATCTGGATGGCGCCCTCCTGGGCAAGCTCCTCCATGCCCTTGACGAACTGCTTGCGCTTGAGCGTGTCGACCTGCGTAATGCGAGCGAACATCTCGGGGGCAAACGTCGGGATCTGCGGATACTGCACGTGGCGCTTGCCGGAGCACACGGTGTCGCCGATGCTAAAGATACCCGGATCGAACAGGCCCACGATATCGCCCGCGTACGCCTCGTCCACGATGGCGCGGTCATCGGCCATCATCGACGTGCCCGTGGCAAGCTTGAGCTTGCGGTTGCCCTGCACGTGAAAGGCATCCATGCCGCGCTCGAACTTACCCGAGCAAATGCGCACAAAGGCGATGCGGTCACGGTGGTTCTTGTCCATGTTGGCCTGAATCTTAAACACAAAGCCGCTAAAGTCGTCGCGGCAAGGATCGACCGGCTCACTGGTGAGCGTATCGGTATAGGCGCGCGGCGTCGGGGCCAGACGCAGGAACTCCTTGAGGAAGGGCTCCACACCAAAGTTGGTGAGCGCCGAGCCAAAGAACGCCGGGCTCAGCTTGCCGCAGGCCACGGCATCCAAGTCGAGCTCGTCGCCGGCGCCATCGAGCAGCTCGATATCGTCCATTAGGTTCTTATGGTTCTCCTCGCCAATGAGCTCATCCATGGCGGGGTCGCCCAGCTCGGCCTCGACCTCGGCGACCTTCTTGGTGGCGTTGGCGTGACCATCGCCCTCAAAGGCGATAACGCGACGGGTCTGACGATCGAACACGCCGCGGAAGTTACGACCGCTGCCGATCGGCCAGTTCATGGGATACGTATTGATACCCAGGACATTCTCGATCTCTTCCATGAGCTCAAACGGGTCGCGAGCCTCGTGGTCGAGCTTGTTCACAAAGGTGAAGATGGGAATGTGACGCAGCGTGCAGACCTTAAAGAGCTTTTTGGTCTGGGCCTCGACGCCCTTGGCGCCGTCGATGACCATGACAGCGGCGTCGGCGGCCATAAGGGTACGGTAGGTATCCTCCGAGAAGTCCTGGTGGCCGGGGGTATCGAGGATGTTGACGCAGGCGCCGTTGTAGGTGAACTGCAGGACCGAGGAGGTAACGGAAATACCGCGCTCCTTCTCGATGTCCATCCAGTCCGAGACGGCATGCTTGGCCGAGCTCTTGCCCTTGACCGAGCCGGCGGTCTGAATGCTGCCGGTATAGAGCAGCAGCTTCTCGGTAAGCGTGGTCTTACCGGCGTCCGGGTGGCTGATAATCGCGAATGTGCGGCGCGACGAGATTTCATCCGACAGGCTTGCCATGCGGATCCTTTCTTGCATTGAGTGCATTACGTCGTTGTAACCGTACTATTGTAGCCGCGAAATCTCGCTCTAGGGCGCCTATCAGGACAAATTCATCAGTTGGGGCCCAGGGTAGCAGTCGATGGCGGCACTCCGCAGCAGTTTGTCTCGATCTGTAACATCTAGACGGTTTTTGAACCTCTATCTGTTACAGATTTAGACAAACAGGTGGGCGTCCCAGAAAGATCTCGATCTGTAACATCTAGCCACTCAAAACGGGTCCATCTGTTACAGATTGAGATATAAGGATAGACGGGTGGCCAATGTCTCGATCTGTAACATCTAGCAGCCAAAAACTTCTCCAGTTGTTACAGATTGAGACAACCAGGTGGGGCCCGCCAGCAAAATCTCAATCTGTAACAGGTAGCCGTCCAAATCGCTTCCAGATGTTACAGATTGAGATGAATGAACGAGCGGACAATCCCTATTTTCCTCTTGCATAACTGTGCATAGTGTATATATACTGTGCTTACCGGTTATATACACGTGTAGCCCAACAGCTAAGGAGCCGCTGTGGACATCATCCTATCCAATTCGAGCGACAAGCCCATCTACGAGCAGATAACCTCGCAAGTCAAAGCTCAGATCTTATCGGGCACGCTCGCTGCGGGAGCCAAACTCCCCAGCATCCGTGCACTCGCGAGTGACCTGGGTGTGAGCGTCATCACCACCAAGCGCGCCTACGCCGACCTGGAGCAACTCGGCTTTATCTGCACCGTGCAGGGCAAGGGCTGCTTTGTCGCCGAGGGCAACCAGGAGCTCTTGCGCGAAAACCAGCTCTGCCATATCGAAGAGCTGCTTGCGAAAGCGGCGAGCCAAGCCGAAACCCTGGGCGTCACGCGCGACAAACTGCACGAAATGCTCGACCTGGTGGCCCCCGAAACCATGCAGTAGCCATCTGCAAGAAAGGCTATACCATGCAAAACTTGCTAGAACTCAAAGGCATCTCACGCACTGTAAGCGACCGCTTTTCGCTGCGCGATGTCACGCTCGCCGTGGAGCCCGGCCAGATTGTCGGCTTTGTTGGTGCCAACGGTGCCGGCAAAACCACGACGATTCGAGCCGCACTCGGGCTTATAAAGCTCGATGCCGGCGAAGTGCACCTGTTTGGGCAGCGCCGTGGCGCCGACGCGCCCGGTGAAGTGCAGCGCTGCTTGCGCACCCGTATCGGCCTCGTGCTGGACACATGCCCTTTCCCTTCCACACTTAAGGTGGGCCAGATCGAGTCGCTCGTAGGCCCGGCGTACCCCACGTGGGACCGCGAAACATTCGCCGGATTCATCGACCGATTTGGCCTCGATCCCAAGGCAAAGGTCAAAGACCTCTCCCGCGGCATGGGCATGAAGTTGCAGCTTGCTTGCGCACTCAGCCACAATGCCAGGCTGCTCGTTTTGGACGAAGCCACCGCGGGCCTTGATCCCATGGCGCGCGAGGAACTGCTCGATGAGCTGCTCGCCTTTGTTTCCGACGGCCAGCACAGCGTGCTGCTCTCGAGCCACATTATGTCCGACCTCGATCGTGCTGCCGACCGCATCATCTGCATCGATAACGGCTCGATT
Source organism: Collinsella sp. (assembly GCA_048168905.1). GTDB lineage: Bacteria > Actinomycetota > Coriobacteriia > Coriobacteriales > Coriobacteriaceae > Collinsella. The sequence goes on from DBEXMY010000266.1 coordinate 3,684, forward strand.
ATGTTTGACCTGCCGCGCGAGGACATTACCGACCGCGCAGGCATCGCCCACTGCACCCAGGCACAGGCCGCCGAGCTTATGGCTTGCGTCGATGGCGCCCGTGCCGTCCACCACGCCTACAGCGTGGACGTACTCGTACCCAACCGCCGCGAAACGCTCGAGGCCTTTCCCGAGATTCCCTGCGATCGGGCAACCATTGATGACTATCTGCGCCTCACGCTGAAAGGGGCTTCAAAATGAAACGCGCCTTTATATCCGAGCTCGCCATCGTTCGCTCGCTTGTCCTGAGCATTGCGGGCGTCGGCTTGTTCATATTCGTCGTGCTGACCCTTGCCAACGCATCGGACGGTGACTCTGGCATGAGTGCCGGTGCCTGCGCGGTCAGTGCCATGTCACCCATCATGGTCATGAGCTCGCTGGCCGGCTTCGACAATCAAAATGGCTGGGAGCGTTATCGAGCGACGCTGCCCCTCTCGCGCAAAGACATTATTTGCGCACGCTACCTGTGCATCGTTGTCTTCTCGGCCATCATGGCCTGCGCCGCCGTGCTTTTGAACATCATCGCCCTTCCGTTCTTCGATCACTCGGGCATGCCCTCGACGGGACAAACCGTCTTTGAAATCGCAATCGCCTCGGCAGCATCGATGCTCATCTCCCTCATGATGGTGTTTTTGGCGCAGCCGCTGTTCTTTCGATTTGGACACATGGAGGCGTTACGCCTATCCGTTGGCCTGTTTGCCATGCTCGGATGCCTTGCCATGGCCACGCTGAGCTCCTCCAACCCCATCAGCAACTGGCTCATGTCGATTGCCGGGGCAAATCCCGATCCCGCCGTCCTTGGCTGTCTGTGTGCAGGAATTGCAGTACTGGCGCTCGCACTATGTGCAATCAGCTGCGCTGTCAGCACCAAGGTTTATCGAGTACGCGATCTGTAATCGACGGCTAAAAAAGCTTAGGTGGTACCCCGCTTATTTTTTCAATGAAACAAGGCGGCATAGCGTCACCACCGCCCTTCACAGCAGGCCGTCTAGTTCTTGGCAACCAAAAAGACACCGTCAGCATATCGAAGGTGAATACTTTTCCGAGAAGTGAACGAGTAAAAACAGTGCCCTGTAGCATCGACATTTTTAAGGACTCAATTCCTGCGATTTTTGTCTAAGAATCCTGCAGTTTTGTTCGAAAAAAGTGTGCATGTTCCAGGGGTCCAGATTTACTCGTTCACTTCGCGGAAAACCATTCACCTTCGATTCGAGCCTTAAGCAAATGTCCTCTCGAACTATGGCCCCTGTCTCACCACAGCGATATCAAAGCTTCATGCCGGGACGGTATCATCGGACGAGCGCCGTAAATCTGGCGCGGTCGTTCTTTGGGGAGGCATTTCACCCGTGTCGTGGGTCGCAGCAGCATTTGTGTCGGCTTTCTTTGCCGGCGTCACATCTGTCCTGGCCAAATGCGGCATCAAGCAGACCGACTCCGATGTCGCGACGGCCATTCGCACCTGCGTGGTGCTCGTTTTCGCCTGGGCAATGGCGGGCATTTCTGGATCCATTGGAACCATTGGCAGCATCGAGCCCAGATCCTGGCTCTTTCTCGTCCTCTCGGGACTCGCTACCGGTGCTTCGTGGATCTGTTACTTTAAGGCGTTGAGCATCGGAGACGTCAATAAGGTCGTACCGGTCGACAAGATGAGCACCGTACTCGCCGCACTGGTCGCCATCGTACTTTTTGGCGAGACGAGCAACCTTGCGGTTAAGCTCGTGGGAACCGCCGTCATCACCCTCGGCACGTTTTTAATGATCGAGAAGAAGCAGTCTGCCGGACCCGAGCAGCAGCAAGACCGGACCTGGCTCGCTTACGCCCTCGGCGCCGCCGTGTTCGCAGCGCTCACGTCCATCCTTGCCAAGGCTGGCATCGAAGGCGTCGAATCCAACCTGGCCACGGCAATCCGTACCTGTGTGGTACTGGTTATAGCATGGGCAATCGTGGCAGCTAAAGGCAAGATGGGCCAAGCCGTGCACGTAGACCGCTACGAACTCGTATTTCTCGCGGCATCGGGCATCGCGACCGGAGCATCGTGGCTGCTCTATTACTACGCCATCGCCACAGGCCAGGTAAGCGTCGTGGTGCAGATCGACAAACTATCGATTGTCGTATCGGTACTATTTGCGCGCCTGGCATTTAACGAAAAACTCTCACGGCGCAGCGTCATCGGTCTCGCCCTCATCGTCCTGGGCACCGCCGCGCTCGCAATTTGGAAATAGCGCGGCCAGCAGCCGCTACATCCTCACACCTGGCTTGGGATGCCTGTACTGACCGTGGGGTGCCGTGCGCTTACCGTGCGAGATGGCAAATTTGGGACAACAGTGCAGGCAACGAAGGCAGGCTGCGCACTCCGGCTTTGTCCAGACGGGAAGGCCGTCGCGCATCTCAATCACCGCCATGGGGCAGCGCTTGGCACACAGGCCGCAGCCGATGCAGCGATCGGCATCGACGGCAAACTTGCTCGTCTGTTGCATGCGCGGCAGCCCAATTGCGTGATACGCGCACGATGCAAACAGAGGCACGCGATGGCGCATCATGTTGCCCGTGCGGCGCGCCCGCACCGCCTCGATCACGGCATCAATCTGCGCCTCGGCAGCTCTATTGATACCCTCAACCTTTTGAGGGTCAGACAGGTCGAAAACAGGCGTCCAGGTATCGGGCATCTTGACGCTCATCGCCGCATCTAACTCGAGCCCACGCTCGTGTAGCAGATCGCGGGCGAACTTGGCCGATTGCCCGGTCGTCGAACCATATGTCGAGACATAGAACGTATAGGGGCGCTCGCCGCCCTTTGTGCCGGCAGCAACCGATAGGTCGACAGTCTTCAAAAACTCGATCATTGGCGTCGGCAAGCCCCAGGCGTATACCGGGGCGACAAACCCCAGCCGACAGGGGCCTTCCATCACAGCAAGGTGAAGGATCTCGGCATCAAAGCGTTCAATCGACATAACTTTGTCGCTTGTCGCCGCTGCAATGCGACGCGCCACATGCTCGCTGTTCCCTGTCGCGCTAAAGTACAGGATCATCTCGTACCCCTAGAATTGACTCGTGAAAAACCGCGCTACTTGCGCAGCGGCTTGGGCAGCGGAATGCCGGCGGCGATAACGACGGCGATAATCATACAGACGATACCCTTGAGTGGGAAGCACATGAGCAGCAGGCCCACGACCATGACCGGCTGACGCATGACCGCACCCATCGTCGATGCCGTGCAGACGGCGACACAAAAGACCGGATCGGCGCCGATGAGGATGGCAAGGCCATAGCCCAGGCTTACGCCCGAGAAGATAACCGGGAAGAAATGGCCGCCACGCCAGCCCATGTTGATGAGGGCGGGCGTCAGCATGGCCTTAACAAGACCGGTCGCGATGAGCACGCCGGCGGGGATGGTCAGATAGGTTTCCATGAGCACGTCGGCCTGCGTCTCGCCGGCAAACATGGTGAAGGGCAGAGCCGTACCGCAGGCGGCAAGTACCAGACCGGCCAGCATTGCCTTGGCGATGGGGCGCTCCCCCATCGCGTGCGCCAGGGCCTCGCTCGCGTGCTCCGAAACAAAGTACAGCCAGCCGCAGACCGTACCGACGAGCGACAGGGGGATAAGCCAGGCAAGTTCCAGGTTGCCCACCTCGGCGGACTCGAACCTTGGCATGCCCATGCCGCCGCCCACAAGCTGGCCAAGCAGCAGGTAGGCACCCAGACCGCTGGCAATCGCAATGCCATAGACCACCGTCTTTTGCGCCTTGGGCAGCTTGATGGTGATCTCGTCGGACGCGGACTCATTGTGGACGTCTTCGCCCTGGCCGTCAGCGCTACCGGCGAGCGGCGCCACAAAGCCAAAGACGGGCGCGGTAAAGAGCGCCGTCAGGGCAGCCTGGGCACCCAGCAGCGTGAGCTCCCTAAACTCGGCGCCAAAGCGGCGCATGCGGTCGCCGACCCAGCTGCACAGACCCGCGATAACGCCGGTCAGGCCGGCCTCCGGTCCAATACTTCCGCCAAACAGCAGCGGCAGCAATGCCGCGAGCGAAAGCTTGCCCAGATTGTCGTACGGGTAGCGCCCATCTTGCTTGACCTTAGCCATCACCTGATTGAGGTTATCGGTCTTGGCGCCCGTAAGCTTTTCGTACAGACCGATTAACAGGCCGCCCAGCAGGCAGACAAATAACGGGTACGGCAGAAAGCCAAACGGGCCGCTGGCGAGCTCGGGCGAAGCGACGCCCAGTGCGTGCGGGATCTCAGTCCATAGATAGTCGATGCCGTGCTCCATCGCAAAGAAGAACAGCCAGACTGCGGCGCCCGCGAGTGCGCCGGTCACGGCAACGCTAACTAAAAACAGCACGCGGTTTGTGGGTTTGGCAAGGTTATCCATCGGGTCCTCCCGCGGTCAAAGTCGACATAGATGCGTTTTATTGTAGAGCGAGCGTTGCCCGAACGAGCCAACCATCTGCGCTGCAAACGGCACCATTGGGAGTCATAGCGGGGCAGGCTCAAGCCTTATCCGTTGATAATCGAGGCGATCTCGCGCAAATCGTCGGCAAAGTAGATGCCGTGCTGGCGCCTCGGGCTCGAAAGCCCTTTATCAATCATGTGCCCGAGCAGCGCCTTGAGGTCGTTGTAGTAACCGTCCAGGTTATACAGGATGCACGGAGCACTCAGGTGCCCCAACGACACCGCGGACATAACCTCGGCAATCTCCTCGAGCGTGCCCGTCCCGCCGGGAAAGGCAATGAAGGCATCACCAAGCTCGATCATCTTGGCTTTGCGCTCGGCCATATCGCTCGTCACGATGAGGTCGTCGATTCCGTCATGTTGAAACTCGGCCTCGATAAAAAAGCTCGGCTCAACACCCGTCACATGTCCACCTGCCTCGAGTACGCTATCGGCGAGCGCGCCCATCAGTCCCGACTTGGACCCGCCGTATACCAGCGCGTGTCCGTTGGCGCCAATCCAGTTGCCCAGCTCCTGCACCGCGGGCAGAAACGCCGGGTCATTACCGACGCTGGCACCCAGATACACGGTGATATTCATATTCAGTCCCCCAATCGTGACGCGCGGCGCCCGTTCTAGCGTTGGAGGCGGCGATATTCGCGCACGCGGCGCGACAGGTCGGCGAGCTCGTCACGATCGAGCTCCTCCAAATGCTCAAGATCGTCCATAAAGCGCGCCATAGTGTCCTTTTGGCGCAGCTTGATGAGCGTATTGCAGTAGTTCACCGCCACGCCCGTAAGCATGGCGATATAGAAGATACTGATGACGCTTAGGATGACGGTAATGCCGCGGGCAACCGGCGTTTCTGCTGGGATATCGCCAAAGCCGATCGTCGAGACCGTCTCAAAGCTAAACCACAGGCCATCACCAAAGGTGAGGGTCGTAGGCTCGGACAGCCAGACAGCCGTCGAGCACAGCAGGTAAAAGATAAGAAACAGGCCCGTGATGCGTGCAAAGCCAGCCTGTCGCAGCACATCGGCAAGCGTCCTCAACCTGTTCATCGCGACCCCTTTTCCCAGACGCCCAATCACATTCGCTCGATATTGTCCCACAACCGACAGTTAGGAACGTTCCTTTTGTGCCGGCAGAAAGGGACTGTCCCCAACTGCCGGGCGGGACCGTTTAGCGGTGCAGCTGCCGACTGGGCAGGCTGAGCTGGTATCCTTATGCGGTAATGTCTCGATTCGTTAGGATTGCATGTGAGAGCTTCCGCTGTCCTTCGTTCAGTTATATATCGCACCTTGGCCGTCGCGCTTGCCGTGCTCGCCGTACTGAGCACCATCATGCCCGCCCCCGCCTATGCCGCCAATACCGATCAGCAGGTCAAAACGGTCCGCGTTGGTTGGCTTGTCAACAACGAGGGCTTCCAGGACGGCACCCCCGGCGAGCGTCTCTCGGGATGGGGTTACGAGTACCTCCAGACCCTCTCGTACTACACACCCGGCTGGCAGTACGAATACGTCTCCGGCACCTTCGCCGAGCTTATGGACATGCTCGAGGCGGGCGAGATCGACCTCATGCCCAACATCTCCTACTCCGAGGAACGCGCCCAAAAGCTGCTCTTTTCCTCGAACCCCGAGGGCACCGAGCGCTACTACATCTATGCCAGGCCCGAGCGCGACGATCTGGCCAAGGGTGACCCCCAAGCGCTCCAAGGCCTTACCATCGGCTGCAACCCCGACGATATGCAAACCTTCGTTGGCCAGCAGTGGCTCGCCAACGAAGGCATTACCTGCACCTATAAAGAAATCGACACTGGCGGTGCCCTCTTTGACGCACTCGCAAACAACGAGGTCGATGCCATCATCATGAACGACACGACCTCGTCGCCCAGCGCCTCCCCCATGTTCTACATTGGTTCGAGCGACTACTATTTTGCCGTCCCCAAAAGCCGCCCCGACCTGATGGACGACATCAATGCCGCTAT
>DBEXMY010000267.1:0-1600 GCA_048168905.1 Collinsella sp.
AAGGTTTACCGTCGCTTCGACGACTGGGTCCTGGGCGATAAGGCCGGTCTCGTCGAGCCCGCTTGCCCCGCGTTCTTCCACCCGGGCAGCTGGATCGGTTCCGACCGCGACGGCAACCCGAACGTCACCGCCAAGGTCAGCCGTCAGGTCGCCCGCAAGTTCAGCGACCATGTGATCAGCGCCCTTGAGGAGGCCACCCGCACGGTCGGCCGCAACCTGACCATGGAGTCCGAGACGACCCCGGCCAGCGCCGAGCTGAAGAGCCTGTGGAGCCACCAGAAGGAGATGAGCGAGCGCCTGACCGACAAGGCCGCACTGATCTCCACCAAGGAGCTGCACCGCGCCGTCATGCTGGTGATGGCCGATCGCCTGCGCTACACCATCGAGCGCGACGCCGACCTCATGTACCACAGCTGCGACGATTTCATCGCCGACCTGCAGGTCGTGCAGCGTTCCCTGGCCGAAGCCGGCGCCAAGCGTTCGGCGTATGGCCCGCTGCAGGATCTGATCTGGCAGGCGCAGACCTTCGGCTTCCACATGGTCGAGATGGAGTTCCGTCAGCACTCCGTGGTGCACGCCCGCGCCCTTGCGGATATCCGCGAGCACGGCCTGCACGGCGAGCGCGGCGAACTGCAGCCGATGACGCACGAGGTGCTCGACACCTTCCGCGCCCTCGGTGCCATCCAGAAGCGCAACGGCCTCAAGGCCGCCCGCCGCTACATCATCTCCTTCACCAAGAGTGCCCAGAACATCAAGGATGTCTACGAGCTCAACCGCTTGGCCTTCTCCCACCCGGAGGACGTGCCCACCATCGACGTGATCCCGCTGTTCGAGCAGCTTGAGGATCTGCAGAACTCGGTGGACGTGCTCGAGGAAATGATCAAGATCCCCGAGGTTCAGGCTCGTCTGAAGGCCACCGGCAACAAGCTCGAGGTCATGCTCGGTTACTCCGACTCCTCGAAGGACGCCGGCCCGACCTCCGCCACGCTGGCCCTGCACTCCGCTCAGGAGCGCATCGCCAAATGGGCTGAGTCGCACGACATCGATCTGACCCTGTTCCATGGCCGTGGCGGCGCCGTAGGTCGTGGCGGCGGCCCCGCCAACCGTGCGGTGCTCGCCCAGCCGGTCGGTTCCGTCAAGTGCCGCTTCAAGCTCACCGAGCAGGGCGAGGTCATCTTCGCCCGTTACGGCAACCCGGTGCTGGCCATCCGCCACGTCGAGTCCGTGGCTGCGGCGACCTTGCTGCAGTCCGCGCCGAGCGTGGAGAAGCGCAACACCGAGATGACCGAGAAGTATGCCGACATGGCCGCTCAGCTCGACGAGGCCGCGCACAACCGCTTCCTCGACCTGTTGAACACCGACGGCTTTGCCCCGTGGTTCTCGATCGTTACGCCGCTGACCGAAATCGGCCTGCTGCCGATCGGCTCCCGCCCGGCCAAGCGTGGCCTCGGCGCCAAGTCGCTCGACGACCTGCGCACGATTCCGTGGGTGTTCTCTTGGGCTCAGGCGCGCATCAACCTCGCCGCATGGTATGGCCTTGGTTCGGCCTGCGAGAAGTTCGGCGACCTTGACACGCTGCGCGAGGCGTACGAGGAGTGGC
>DBEXMY010000268.1:0-37282 GCA_048168905.1 Collinsella sp.
TCGTCGCATGCTCGTTACAGAAAAGCTGATAATAAGTTTGTGTGCCGCCCCTTTGGGGCGGCACTTTTTGTGTGGGGTCCCGGTCTCCACAATTTTCGTCAAGCTATTGGTTAGATTTTGGTCAGTTGGCGTAAGGGTGGAAGGCCAAAAGATTGTTGGCGAAAAAAGCTCAGAGAAAGTGCTGGTAGGGGAGTTGTTGAGCTTTTCGACAGCTTTTGAGCAGAAGAAACTTTGTGGCTATTGCCGGCGATTGCGTTGTCGCGGTCATGGCGGTGCGGGATGCTGGTCGTAAGCGTCGAATGCTCCGATTTTGGAGGCCAGCATGGATCTGTTTCTTGAGACTCCGCAGCAACAAGCCGAGCGCATGTTGCGCCAACAGCAACGGCTTATAGAGATGCAAATGCAAGGGGCGGCAGCCCAGCCCTTTGCGCAAAATGTCGTGCCCGCTGCTGTACCTGCAGCTGTGCCCGGGTGTAAATCGGCGCCAGAGGCCTATTCCGTACAGCAAGATTCATATGCGCAGGAGCTCGCGTTCGACAAGCGTCGTGCGCGTCGTCGCCGTGTGGGCCAGCGCTTGCGCATATTGGCGATGATCGTGCTCATCCCGTTAGGGCTTGCGGCCATCTTTCTGGCGTCGTATGCCCTCACGTGCATCCTCAACGGCGCATCGCCCAACGAGGTGCTCCAACATCTGTCAGCCCTCGGCCAGCGCCTAGGCGATGTCATAACAACAATCCGCGCCGGCTGGGAGAGTTAGCGTTTGTCACATTAGGACTTCTAGGGTGTAGGGATTATCGCCATGAGTAGAATCCTCGCATCCTGTGGGTCCTGTCATGCGACTTAATAGTATTATTGAAGATGAATAATAATAGGATTTGTTATGTATAAGCAGGATTTAGAACAGACTCTTTTGGGCATTGACGAAGAGGCGGAGCTGGAAATAGGTCCAAGAGACGACAGGCCGAACGTTGTATTGGTGGGAGGAAGCGCCTTCATGCTAAACGATGTGACGAATCGTTCGGTTACACATGACATTGATGTGTTTGAGGCAGATAGGTGCCTCCGCGAGATCATAGCTCGATACCCCGAGGTGAATGGTATGGCGGTGGCATATTGTAATCAGATGCCGTTCAATTACGAAGATCGTTTGATTCCCTTGGATATTGGGGCGCGTTTTATCAGGTACTTTACGCCATCCTTGGAGGACCTGGCGGTAATGAAGCTCTATGCCTGTCGTCCGAACGACATCATCGATCTTCATAGTCAGGCATTCGTCGACCGACTTGATTGGGGGTTGCTCGAACGGCTTATATTCGACGAGGGAGAGGCGCTGGCGTCGTCGCCTTCGGAGCGGAGTTATCAAGAGATGGTCTGTGCATACAGGCAATACAAAAAGGAGGTGCTCGGTTGAATCTGACCTTTGAGGGATTCTTAAAAGGCTATTGCCGAGAGCTATCCGGACAGCGGTCGCTGAGTTTTAGAAAATTGGTTGAGCAGGCGACGACGGATGCGCCGCGCGTGGCGGAGCCTCTGTTTTTGCTCGCTTTGGCGCAAGGAAAAGCCGAATACGTTCTGGGTTTATCCGAGGGCTCGTGGATGGAACGGGATTACCGAGACGTTTTATCCTTGTACGGTCAAGCGGGTAGCATGGCGTCTCTATGCGCCAAAAGTGAGCTCCCAAATCGTTATGCCAACGTTTGGCGTGCGTATAGAGCGGTGAAGGAAAAGCCGGCGGCCGATAGAAGGGTGAACGCCCTGATGAGAAAGAAAACGCTGGAAGCATTGGAGGAATCGGGTGTAACGCGCTATGGCCTCTGCCGTGCTCTGCACCTGAATAAAGGAAACGTATACGCATACTTGGCCGGCGATGACTCAAAGGTGAGCAGGAAAACGGCGCGCCGCATTATGGAATATGCGGAGGAGAGGGGCACCCAAGAAGGGGCCGGGCGCCCGGTGTGTGTGGCGGGGTAAGATTGATCGCGGTTTTGATTGGTGCTCGATTGGGTTTGTTGGGCGGAGATTATGTCTGCTATTGATATTGTGCTTGTTGCGATCGCCTTGGTGGCGGTGGGGGTTGCTGCGGCTTGCGCCCTTCAGCTCAAGAGCCTGCGTGCCGAGTTGCGGGAGCGTGGCGACGGTGGCGCGGAAACGCTGGCAGCACTCGAGCAGGCCAACAACGCGCTCGATGCCCTGAACGTCGCGCTGGCCGAAACCCGCCGCACGGCCAATGCCATCGCGCAGCAGCAGACGACCGATGCGGCCGTGGAGCAGCAACGTTACCTGACCATCGCACGCGAGTTCTCGCAAGCTGGTGACCGGATGGATGACCTGCGCCGCGAGACGGCCCAACAGCTCGGCGCCAATCGCGAGGGCATCGAGCATCGCCTGGACAAGGTGCGCGAGACGGTCGATGCTCAGCTGGGCGCCATCCGCAAAGACAACAACGTGCAGCTCGATCAGATGCGCGCGACGGTGGACGAGAAGCTCTCCCGCACGCTCAACGACCGACTGTCGGCATCGTTTAAGCAGGTGAGCGACCAGCTCGAGGCCGTGTATAAGGGCCTGGGCGATATGCAATCTATCGCCACCGGCGTAGGCGACCTCAAGCGTGTGCTGGGCAATGTAAAAGCGCGCGGCATTTTGGGCGAGGTGCAGCTGGGTGCAATTCTGGCGGACATCCTTACACCCGACCAGTATCTGGAAAACGTCGCCACCAAGCCCGGTGCCTCGGAGCGCGTTGAGTTTGCCGTCAAGCTGCCGGTAGACGAGGGCGATCCCGTGCTGCTGCCGATCGATTCCAAATTCCCGGGCGACGCGTACGAGCATCTGATCGACGCCCAGGAGTCGGGCGATGCGGAGGCCGTTGCCGCAGCGCGCAAGACGCTCGATATGATGGTGAAACGCGAGGCAAAGGACATCTGCGAAAAGTACCTGAGTGTGCCGGCAACGACCAACTTTGGCATCATGTTCGTGCCGTTTGAAGGACTGTACGCCGAGGTCGTCAGCCGCCCCGGGCTTATCGAGACCCTGGGCCGCGACTATCACGTCAACGTAGCCGGTCCCAGCACCATGGCGGCCATCCTCAACAGTCTGCAGATGAGCTATCAGACGTTTAAGTTGCAAAAACGTACCGACGACGTGCTGTGCGTGCTCTCCGCCGTCAAGGCCGAGCTGCCGCGCTATCAAAAGGCGCTGCGCCGCGCCCAGCAGCAGATCGAGACCGCGGGCAAAACGGTCGAGGGCATCATCACCACGCGCACCAACGTCATGGAGCGCAAGCTCAAGGACATTGACGTGCTGGAAGATGCCGACCAAGCCGATGAGATCTTGGGACTCACGCCCGCGGGCCTTCCCACAGACCAAGAAGACGAGGACTAATTGCAACAAGACGGTGGGGCACCGGCGCAAACGCGGGCGCCCCACCGCTTTTCGTATCGCACTTGTCTGAAGCGTGCTCCAATGTGCAACAATGGCGTTTCGTCCTATCAGACGCGAAAGGAAGCCCATGTCCCAGAGAAGCACCAGCCCGCTCAGCCGCTCCACCGTGCGCCGCACGCTGCAGCGGTTTTGGGGTGTCACGCGCACGCAGCCGCTGATTGTCTTTCTCTCGGTATTCTCGTCGGCGGGCTACATCTTTTTGCTGACGTTTGCCAATACCTATGTGATGGCCCTCATTGTCGACCGCGTTCAAGCCGGTCCCGTGGCGGGTGACCAGGTGTTTGAGGTCTTCGGCCCCTATATCCTGGCGCTCGTACTCGTTAACCTGGTGGGTCAGATCCTCTCCAAGTTACAGGACTACACCGTCTACAAGCTCGAGATTGCAGGCAACTATCACCTGGCGCGTCTATGCTTCGACACGCTCTCCAACCAATCCATGACATTCCATACCAGCCGCTTTGGCGGATCGCTCGTGAGCCAGACGAGTCGTTTTCTGAGCGGCTACACGGGGCTGGTGGACGTGACGGTGTATTCGCTCATCCCCACCATCACCTCGGTCATCTGCACCGTGGCCGCACTCGCCCCGGTGGTGCCGACGTTTACCGTGATCCTGGTGGGCATTATGGTCGTCTACATCGCGTTTGTCTGGCTTATGTATAAGCACATCATACCGCTTTCGGCCGCGACGTCCGCCGCGCAGAACAAGCTGTCGGGTGTGCTGTCCGACGCGGTCACGAACATCCTGGCCGTCAAGACCTGTGGGCGCGAGGACTTTGAGCGCGACCTGTTCGATGCCGCCGACCGCGCCGCGCGCGACGCCGAGACGGTTTCGATGCACGCCATGATGCAGCGCAACTTTACGACCTCGGGCCTTATCGTCATCACCATGGCCGTGGTGAGCGTGTTCGTCGCGGGCGGCAACGCGTGGTTTGACATCTCTGCCGGCGCGCTCGTCATGATTTTTACCTATACGTACAACCTCACCATGCGTCTGAACTACGTAAGCTCCATGATGCAGCGCATCAACCGCGCGCTCGGTGATGCGGCCGAGATGACGCGCGTGCTGGACGAGCCGCGTCTGGTGGCAGACGACGAGAACGCTCCCGAGCTTAAAGTGACCGAAGGTGCGATTGATTTTGAGCACCTGAGCTTTGCATACCGTGACGCCGCGGCGGGCGAGAACGTGTTCGACGACCTGACGCTTCACGTGGCGGCGGGCCAGCGCGTGGGCCTGGTGGGTAAATCGGGCTCGGGCAAGACGACGCTCACCAAACTGTTGCTGCGCCTGGACGACGTACAGGGCGGCCGTGTGCTCGTGGACGGCCAAGACGTCTCGCGCTGCACGCAGCAGAGCCTGCGCCGCCAGGTTGCCTACGTGCCGCAGGAGGCGCTGCTGTTCCATCGCTCCATTCGCGAGAATATCGCCTACGGCCGCCCCGACGCCACCGACGAGCAGATCCGCGAGGCCGCGCGCCTGGCAAATGCCCTGGAGTTTATCGACCGCCTGCCCAACGGCTTTGACACCATGGTGGGCGAGCGCGGCGTCAAACTCTCGGGCGGCCAACGCCAGCGCGTGGCCATCGCCCGCGCTATCCTGACCGACGCGCCGATTTTGGTGCTCGACGAGGCGACGTCTGCCCTGGATAGCGAGTCCGAGGCGCTGGTGCAGGAGGCGCTCGAGAACCTTATGCGCGGCCGCACCTCCATTGTGGTGGCACATCGCCTGTCCACCGTGGCGGCGCTCGACCGCATCGTGGTGCTGGCGGGCGGCGAGATTGTCGAGGACGGTACGCATGCGCAGCTTGTCGAGGCGGGCGGCGAGTACGCAAGCCTGTGGGGCCGCCAGACCGGCGCATTTTTGGAGGCGTAAAGACCCCATACGTGGGACAATCGTGCCCATAGGTTTGTTATGCCGCTGAGCCGAGGAGTCGTTATGCCACGCGAGACCAATGCCGCCAAACGCGAGCGCGCCGTTGAGGTGTGCGAGCGCCTTAACCGTCGCTATGGCCCGGTCGAGTGCTTTTTGGACCATGAGAATCCCTTTAGGCTGCTCATCGCGGTGCTACTCTCGGCGCAGACGACCGACGCGCAGGTCAACAAAGTGACGCCGAAGCTGTTTTCCCAGTGGCCCACGCCCGAGGCCATGGCGGGGGCGAGCGTGGCCGATGTGGCCGATACCATTAAGTCGCTTGGCTTTTATAAGAGTAAGGCCAAACACGCCGTGGAGGCCGCGCAGATGATCGTCGCCGATTACGGTGGCGAGGTGCCGGCCGACATGAAGGAGCTCGTCAAACTGCCGGGTGTGGGGCGTAAAACGGCGAACATCGTGCTCAACGTGGGGTTTGGCATTGTCGAGGGCATCGCGGTCGATACACACGTCAACCGCATCGCGCACCGCCTGATGCTGAGCCCCAAGACGCATGCCAAGGAGCCGCTCAAGACCGAGCAAGATCTGCTCAAGATTTTGCCGCACGAGTATTGGGAGTCGGTCAACCACCAGTGGATCACCTTTGGCCGCGAGGTCTGCGACGCCCGCAAGCCTAAGTGCGACGAGTGTCCGCTGGCGGATTTGTGTCCCAGCGTGCGCGTGGCGGGGTAGGGCGGAACGCATTTTCGTCTGGCGTTTTTTGCGGGGCTGGGTTTGCCCTTGAGCCGGAGTCCTCTCCATGCGTTACCATGACAGACAATGTATTTGACGTACGACCCGCCGAGCTTGCCCCGGCGGGCTTTTGGCGTTGCAATGCCGGAGGAACAGCATGCTCATTCACCGTATAGCCGCGCAGCTCTACACTGCCGAGGCCTTGCAGACCGTCGAGGCCGGACTCGATGCTGGCGAGGACGTGACGCTGGCTGTGTCGCAGTCGGGCCGCACGCTTATGGCGGCCGCCCAGTTTGCGCGCCGTCCGCGCCCGACGGTCTACATTGTGAGTGGCGAGGATGCGGCCGAACGCGCCGCGCGTAGCCTTGCCGCCTACGTGGGCCTGGCGCACGTGTGCCGTTTTCCCGAGCGCAAGGACTATCCGTGGCGCGAGCAGGCGCCCGACGACGCCGTGGTGGCGCAGCGCTGCGAGGCCCTGGGACGCATCGTGCGCGGGGACAACTGCATCATGGTTGCCTCGGCCCGCGCGCTGCTGCGTTGCGTGCCGCCGGTCGAGAGCCGCTACTGGGAGTCCACTACTTTTGCGGTGGGCGAGGAGATTCATTTTGACGAGGTGCCGCAGCGCTTGGTGGGCATGGGCTACACCAATGCCGGCGCCGCCGACGCGCCCGGTCTGTTCCGCGTGCACGGCGACACCGTCGAGGTGTTCCCCGCGCAGGAGAAGGCGCCCGTGCGCATCGAGTTCTTCGGCGACGAAATTGATCGCATTCGCCGCATGGTGAGTTCAACGGGGCAGACCATCGGCAACGAGGACAGTATCGAGATCTTCCCCTGCCGTGAGCTGGCGCTTACCGACGATGCGGTCCACAACATGCATGTGGCGCTCTATCGCGCTAGCCAGAACGATAGCAAGCTGGCGGCGCTGCTCGAGATGGTGGATGCACGCATCGTCACGCCCGAGCTCGACCGCTTTTTGCCGGTGATGTACGGCCAGACCGTGAGCCCGCTGGCACACGTGAGCGGCAAGGCGCTCGTGGTCCTGTCCGAGCCGCGCTCGCTGTTCGACGACTGCCTGCGCGCCTACGAGGATATCGAGGCGCGTGCCGGCGAGGCGGGGATTGACCGCCTGGATGGCCTGTATGTACGTGCCCAGCAGCTCGATTTTGGTGCTCAGCAGCGCCTGAACTATGTGAGCCTGATTCGCGCCGGCGGCGCGGTTACGGCAGAGCTCAAGATTGAGCAGCCGGCCATTGCGGGTTCGGACAACCGCTTTATGACGCGCGTTCAGGAAGTCGTGGGCAAGCGTTACGCCTGCGTGTTTGCCATTCCCGATCGCGGCGCGCGCGAGTCGATGGAGCTCACCTTTGGCGACGAGGGCATTACCTTTGAGGAATCGCTGACGGCAGCGCCCGAAAACGCCGGCGTTATCGGCGAGCGCGTGCGCGTGGCAGCGGCAGATTCCGCCGACCGTGCCGCACGCCAGGAGGCCCATGCTTCCATTCGCGAGCGCCGCGTCGACGTGCTTAACGCCCGCTCGCTCGAGGCGGGTGCCGCCCAGGCTGCCGCCGGTGCCGCCGTGCCCACCATCTCGCGCGGGCGCGTGACCTTTGTCGATGCCGCCCTGCCGCAGGGCGTGGTGGTGCCCGATGCCAACCTGGCTGTGTTCTCGATCGCCGACCTCAACGCCCGCATGGACGCCAACCGCGCGCGCAGCCGCCGCAAGGTGGACATTACGCAGATCACGTTCCCGTTTAAGCCGGGCGACTACGTGGTGCACGCCACTCACGGCATCGCGCTCTTTAGCGAGATCGCGCGCCAAGAAGTGGGCGGCAAGGAGCGCGACTACTTTTTGCTGGAATATGCCGACGGCGACAAGCTCTACGTGCCGCTCGAGCAGGTCGACCGCATCACGCGCTATGTTGGCCCCGACGGTGACAAGCCACGTCTGACCAGGCTCAACACCGCCGACTGGACGCGTGCCACCAATAAGGCGCGCAAGAACGCCAAAAAGCTGGCGTTTGACCTGGTCGATCTGTATACGCGCCGCTCGTCGATTACCGGTATCGCCTGCCCGCCCGACACGCCCGAGCAGATCGAGATGGAGGAGAGTTTTCCTTACGACGAGACGCGCGACCAGCTGGAGGCCATCGCCGACATCAAGGCCGACATGGAGGCGCCCAAGCCCATGGACCGCCTGCTGTGCGGCGACGTGGGCTTTGGCAAGACCGAGGTCGCCCTGCGCGCGGCGTTTAAGTGCGTGGACTCCGGCCGCCAGGTCATGGTGCTCTGTCCCACGACCATTCTGGCCCAGCAGCACTACGAGACGTTCTTTGAGCGCTTTGCCCCGTTTGGCCTTGAAGTCGAGGTACTCAGCCGCTTCCGCACGCCGGCGCAGCAAAAGCGCGCGCTCAAGGCGTTTGCCGAGGGCACGATCGACGTGCTCATCGGTACACACCGTCTGCTTTCTGCCGATGTGAACCCCAAGAACCTGGGCCTGGTGATCATCGACGAGGAACAGCGCTTTGGCGTGCAGCACAAGGAACAGCTCAAGAACCTGCGCGAGCAGATTGACGTGCTTACGCTTTCGGCAACGCCGATTCCGCGAACCATGCAGATGGCCACGAGCGGCGTGCGCGACATGAGCCTGATCACCACGCCGCCGACTGGGCGTCGTCCCGTGATCGTGCACGTGGGGGAGTACGACCCCGATGTGGTGAGCGCGGCGATTCGCCTGGAGGTGGGTCGCGGCGGCCAGGTGTACTACGTGTCCAACCGCGTCAAGACCATCGACGACGCCGTGGCGCGCGTGCACGAGGCCGCGCCCGAGGCGCGCGTGGGCGTGGCGCACGGCAAGATGAGCCCGCGCGAGGTCGAGGACGTGATGATCGAGTTCGCGACCAAAAAGATCGACGTGCTCATCGCCACGACCATCGTGGAGAGCGGTATCGACAACGCGACCGCCAACACACTGATCATCGAGGACTCGCAGCGCCTGGGTCTGGCGCAGCTCTACCAGCTCAAGGGCCGCGTGGGCCGCTCGGCCACGCAGGCCTATGCGTACTTTATGTTCCCGGGCGAGCTGCCGCTTACCGAGGAGGCCACGGCACGCCTGACCGCACTTTCCGAGTTCCAGGACCTGGGCAGCGGCATGCGCATCGCCATGCGCGACCTGGAGATTCGCGGCGCTGGCTCGCTTATGGGCGCCGAGCAGCACGGCAATCTGTCGAGCGTGGGCTTTGACCTGTTTACGCAGATGCTGGGCCAGGCCGTGGCCGAGGCGCGCGGCGATGACGACGCCGGCGTGGAGGCGGCGAGCGTGGGCATTAACCTGCCGGCCGACTATTTCTTGTCCGAGGAGTACCTGCCGGCGGTGGACCAGCGCGTGCTCGTATACCGCAAGCTCGCGGCTGCAGAGGACCTGGAGAGTATCGACGAGGTACAGGAAGAGACCGAGGCCGCGCATGGTGAGCTGCCGTTGGCGGGGCTTAACCTGTTCAATCGCGCGCGCATCCGCATCCGCGGCGAGCGCCTGGGGCTCGAGAGTGTCACGCTCAGCGGCGGACGCATCACGTTTTTGGGCGTCGACGTGCCCAAGAAGGTGGCCTATGAGCTTAAGACTCGCTATGGCGCGGTGAACTTCCCCAAGAGCCGCAAGCTGTCGGTGCCTTACAAGGCGGGCGCCGGTGCGGGCAGCGGCCTGGGTCGCGGCCTCGACGCCAACGACGGCACCGGCCCGGTGGCCGCGGCGCTCATGCTGCTGCAGCAATTAGGCGCGAGTGACGATGACTGACAAGTAAGGGGCGTAGCGGGGCGGAGCCAACTTTGCCCCGCCACGTTGCAGGTTGATTCCAGCCACATCGAAAGGAAAGCATGTTCGGATACATCTATAAGAAAGATGTCGCCATTATCGCGGTTGTCCTTGCCCTTTGCCTGGGCGTGGGCAGCTTCTTCGATTATCAGATCTCGTGCGCGCTGTTCAACATCGGCAGCATGTACGGCCGCTTTATCGAGGCTGCCGGCGAGCTGCCGTTTGAGCTGACGGCGAGCATCGCAGGCGTTATGCTCGTGCGCGCGGTGCGTCCCGACTCCAGGGAGAGCAAATGGTTCGCCGTGCTCGGCATCCTCGTCAACGTTGGCCTGGCCGGCTACGAGATCGTCTCGTCCCTGAAGGTTGGCGGCAAACTCATCGCTGTTCAGTTGGTGCTGACGTTTGTGCTGGTGATCGCCGCCAACTTCATCGCCTACCGCCTTACGCACGACACCGCGCCTGACGAGCTCACACGCTGGGCGTTGATGGTACTTGCCGTGTGGGTCGCTCAGGCCATTATCCTCAACGTGATTGTTAAGCCGCTGTGGTCGCGCCCGCGCATGCGCGTGATCGAGGTCACGCCAGGGCTCAATTTTCAGCCGTGGTGGGTGATCGGCAACCCCGACAAGTGGGCCTATATTGCCGCTGGCGTGATCAAGGACGGCTTCAAGTCGTTTGCGAGCGGACACACGGCGCACGCGGCGATCGGCCTTATGCTCGCCGGGCTTCCCGCAGCGGCCTTTAAGGAAAAGCCGTCGCGCCGCCGCGTGGTCTTTTGGACGGCGGCTGTGGTCGCGGCGCTCGTCGCCTTTGGCCGCATCGTGATCGGGGCGCACTTTTTGAGTGACGTGAGCTGCGGCTTTGCCCTGGTGCTGGCGCTTGAGTGCCTTGCCGCGCGTATTGCCTATCCCAACGGCGTACAATAGCTCCGTTTGAATCATCGGGCCCGTGCCCGGTAAGAGAGGATTGCCATGCTCGCGTTTAACAACGATTATTCCCACGGCGCACATCCGGCGGTGCTGCAGGCGCTCGTCGACACCAATATGGAGCCGCAGCCCGGCTACGGTACCGATGCACATACCGAGCGTGCCAAGCAACTTATTCGCGAGGCCTGCCAGGCCCCCGATGCCGACGTGTTTTTTCTGGTGGGCGGCACGCAGGCCAACGCGACGGTGATCGACATGCTGCTCGCGCCGTACGAGGGCGTCGTTGCTGCCGAGACCGGCCACGTCGCCTGCCACGAGGCGGGCGCCATCGAGTTTGGCGGCCACAAGGTACTCACCATCCCCGGCTACGAAGGCAAGATGCATGCCGAGGACCTCGAAAACTATATCCAGGTGTTCTACGAAAACGAGAGCTACGAGCACACGGTGTTTCCGGGCGCCGTGTACGTGAGCCTGTCGACCGAGTACGGCACGCTGTACTCCAAGGCCGAGCTCGTGGCGATTCACGCGGTGTGCCAGAAGCATGAGATTCCGCTGTTTGTGGACGGTGCTCGCCTGGCCTATGCGCTGGCGGCCGATGAGTGCGACATTGCCCTGCCCGAGCTGGCGCAGCTGTGCGACGTGTTCTACATCGGCGGCACCAAGTGCGGCGCTCTGTGCGGCGAGGCCGTGGTGTTTTGCGGCATGCACGCCCCGGCGCATCCCATTCCTCGCATTAAGCAACATGGCGCGCTGCTTGCCAAAGGCCGCCTGACGGGCGTGCAGTTTGAGGCGCTCTTTACCGATGGCCTGTATTTTGAGATTGGTCGACAGGCGATCGAAACCGCGCAGGCGCTTCGTCGCGTGCTGCACGAGCACGGCTACCGGTTCTTCTTGGAGACGCCGACTAACCAGCAGTTTGTGATTCTGCCCAACGAAGATATGGCCCGCATTCGCGAGCATGCCTCGATCGAGTACTGGGAAAAGTACGACGAGACCCACACGGTGGTGCGTTTTTGTACCAGCTGGGCCACGACGCAGGAGGACATCGACGCGCTGGCGGCTGTCCTGTAGTCTGATGTAATGACGAGGGGCCGCCTTGCGCTGGGTTTGGCGCAGGGCGGCCTTTGCTTTTGAGGGGGAGGGGCTGCATGCCCGAGATGTCCGAGCCGACGATTCGTCTGGCGACGCCCGAAGACGCGCCGGCGTTGCTTGCCATCTATGAGCCGTATGTGCTCCAGACGGCGATTACCTGCGAATACGAGGTGCCGAGCGTTGAGGAGTTCGCCGGGCGCATCGAGCGTACGCTCAAGCGCTATCCGTATCTGGTGATGGAGCTGGACGGGCATCCGGTAGGCTATGCCTATGTGAGTCCGCTTAACAGCCGCGAGGCATACGACTGGTCGGTCGAGACGTCGATCTACCTGGCGCGCGACGTGCGCCACGGCGGGTTGGGCCGCAAACTGCACGATGCGCTCAAGCAGTGTCTGATCGCGATGGGCATCACCAACATGTGTGCCCTCATCGCCGTGCCGCACGACAAGGACGACGAGTACCTGACGCACAACAGCCAGGACTTCCATGCCCATATGGGGTATCGCCTGGTGGGTGCCTTTGACCGCTGCGCCCAAAAGTTCGGCCGCTGGTACGACATGTGCTGGATGGAGTTGGTCCTAGCCGAGCGCGTCCCCAACCAAACCAAACCAACCTGGTTCCCCGACCTTCCCAAACCTATCATTTAGGGACAGGTTTATTTTGGCAGGTTAGCCGATTGGCTCGGTGTATTTGGCGCGGTCGGTGCGTTGGATGCGCTTAGAGACATGGAGCGGTCGGCCGTCGGTGTCGTAGACGTAGTCGGTGATCAGGATCAGCGCCTGCCCGCGCTCGACGTTGAGCAAAAACGCCTCGTTTTGCGAGGCATAGCACACCTCAAAGGTCTTATGTCCCTGTGCTGGCGCGCGATGGAATTCTTGGCGCAGCGTCGCGTAGAGCGAACCGTTGATATCGCGATCGATGAGCGTCTCGAAGCTTGGCGGCAGGTAGGTGGTCTCCAGGCACAACGGCGCATCGTCCAGATAACGCAGGCGGACAAGTTTGACGAGCTTGCTGCCCACGGCGGCGTCAAAGAACTTAGCTATGCTGCCGGCCGCCTTGGCAAAGCCCGAGTCCACGGTGCGCGTGGTGGGCTTCATGCCCTGACCTTCGACCTGCTTGGTATAGCTCGAAAACACTAGGTTGTTCTCGTGGAGCGCGGGCGTGTCGGCCACAAAGGCGCCACGCCCGCGCTCGGTGCGCACCAGGCCCTCATCAACGAGAACCTTAAGGGCGTGGCGCACGGTGCTGCGCGACAGCCCCGATTCGTCCATGAGCTCCATCTCGGACGGCAGCTTGTCTCCGCGTGCGTAGATGCCGGCGGCGATGCGGTCGCGAAGCGTACCCGCCAAGCGCTCGTATTGGCTCAGTTTCTTTTTAGATGAAGCGTTCATGCGATCAGCCTATATTTAACTTGTATGCTTATCTAAGCAAGCATGTATTCAACACAACAATAAAACCGCTGGTATTGAGCTACCGAAAACCTTACCAGCAAAATTTCTAAGATAAATATAGCATACAACTAGTCGACATAACCAAAACATGTATGTAACTTGTATGCCATCGAGAGCATCAAACGAGAAGAAAGGCTGATGCACGATGACTACTCAGGAACAGGTTAAGGATGTCGTCTCCCAGGTTTTGGCTGACAAGGCAGACAAGGGCGGCATCAAGCGCGTCGTGTGGATTGGTGCCGGCGGATCCAACGGCGGCAACTATCCTGCCCAGTACTTTATGGAGCACGAGGCCACGCAGGTCGTGAGCTCCAGCTACACCAGCAACGAGTTCGTGCACGCCACCCCGGCCTACGTCAACGAGAACACCCTGGCCGTCGTCGTGTCCATGCGCGGCACCAAGGAGACCATCGTTGCCGCCCAGGTCGCCAAGGACCACGGCGCCAGCACCATCGCCATCTATGTTGACGAGTCCGGCCTCACCGAGGTCTGCGACTACAAGATCCAGTACGACAGCCTGGCCGTCGACGAGTCCTGCATGGGCCGCACCAACTCCGCCGTCGTGACCATGATCGCCATGGAGCTTACGCAGCAGACCGAGGGCTATGCCGAGTACGAGACCGCCATGGCCGCCTTCGACTTGGTCGACCCTATCTATCGCAAGGCCGTCGAGTACACTCGTCCGCTCGCTGCCAAGTGGGCCGAGCAGAACGCCGACAAGCCCTGCATCAACGTCATGGCTCAGGGTCCGCTCTTTGGTGCCGCCTACGTCTTTAGCATCTGCAACGTGCAGGAGATGCTGCAGATCGACTCCTGCACCATCAACACCTGTGACTTCTTCCACGGCCCCTTCGAGATCCTGGACAAGCGCACCTCGCTGTTCCAGCTCATCAGCGTCGGCCGCAGCCGCTGCAACGACGAGCGCGGCATCCGCTTCGTCAACCAGTACGGTGGCGAGCGCGTCTATCAGCTCGACGCCAAGGAGCTCGGCCTCAATGACATCAAGGACAGCGTGAGCGAATACTTCAACCACCTGATCTTCGCCCCGATTCTCAACAACGTGTACATGCGCGCGCTCTCTGCCGTCACCCACAAGGACTACATGACGCGACGCTACATGTGGAAGCTGGATTACTAGGGGATATTGGTTCCGCCGTTCTACCGAACGGCGGACCGGCCGACGCTGCGCACCCGGCATTTGGCCCATCTGCCGTTCAATTTCAAAGGCGCGACCAGAAGGTCAGCGCCTTTTCATTTCACGGCACCTTGGCTCAAATGACGGGCGCTCGCTGACATTGCCAAAACGTCGGCGTTGCCGTGGTTGGCACTTGGGGACGTTCCTTTTGTGCCGGCACTTGGGGACACTCCTGGGAATCATTTCCTCGTTCACCGATTTGTGTCTTGAAAAATGTATATAACGACTATAACGTAGTGTGAAACATATTGGAAACAATACCGAGGAGGCTGCGTTGAAGAAAAGCAATCTGGGCTATGTGCTGGTGCTGATCGCCGCGCTTATGTGGGGCAGCATCGGAATCTTTGTAAACGGCATCTCGGCCATGGGCGTTTCGTCCCAGAGCATGGCTGCCTTTCGCTTGTTGGTCGGAGCGCTTATCTTGGCGCCGGTCCTGATGTTTATGGGCTGCCGTCCGGGTGAGGGGTCTACCGTGGCTCAGGGTCCGCTGGCTCTGTTCAAGGCAAGTCCTAAAGAGCTCGTTCCCTGCGCGCTTGTCGGTATCGTCGGTTTGGCCGCCGCCAACACCTGCTATTACGAGTGCATGGGCGAGGTGGGCATGTCCACGGCCTCGGTGCTGCTCTACACCTCGCCGGTGTTTGGCGTCATGCTCGGCCGCGTGCTTTATCGCGAGGACGTGACCCCCAACAAGCTCGTTGCCATTGTCTTTAACATCGTTGGCTGCGTGCTTGCAGTGACCAATGGTGACCTTTCCGGTTTTCATTTTTCGGTTTGGGGCGTCACGTCGGGCGTGATTGCAGGCCTTTGTGGTGCGTCACTCGCGGTGTTTAGCCGGATAGCAACCAAGACGGTCCACCCGCTGGCTGTCACGTTTTGGGGCTTTGTTTTTGGCGGTGCGGTTATGGCAGCTATCGCGGCTCCGTGGCCGGATGTCGCCGCGGCAATGTCGCCACAGTTGCTGCTGCTGTTCCTTGGTTTTGGACTCATCCCCACAGCCGTGGCCTACATCCTATATATGCAGGGTCTGTCCATGGGACTCGAGACATCGAAGGTTCCCGTCGTAATGTCTTTCGAGACGGTCGTCACCGTACTGGTGGGCATTGGTGTCTATGCCGAGCCCGCCGGCGCGATCAAGGTCCTGGGCATTGTGCTGGTGCTCGCGTCCATCCTGATTATGAACACCGACTTCTCCAAGCTGCGCAACAGTGTGTTTGTCGGTCATGTCGTTGAGAGCATGACCTTTAAGCCCAACGCGTGGTGGACAGAGAAATCGCAGGACATGGATCTGTTTAAGGAACGCACGGGCATTGCCTTGGAGCCCACCGTGCAAGAAAGCCCCTGGTACTTCGTGCGATAGGGGGTTGCGCACGGCGTCCGACCTGGGGTTATCCCGCCGTCGCCGGCCTGCCCAGCTCCCACGTTTCAAGTGCGTTAAACCCGCGAACGGTCGATTTTCACCCGCAAACGGTCTTTATACTAATTAGCAATATAAGCAACGTATAAGACGTTATAATGACCATAACGAAAAGGAGGAGGCAAGATGAATCAGATCATTCTCGCATCTCATGGCGGCCTGGCCGCAGGCGCCAAAGACACGCTCGAGATGGTTCTCGGCGACGTGTCGAACGTCCACGTCGTGTCGCTTGCTCGTGACGACAAGGAGCCTATCACCGATAAGGTGGACGCCATGATCGCCACGTTCAACGCGGACGACACCGTCTATGTGCTGACCGATATGCTCGGCAGCTCGGTCAACAACAACATGGTCGAGCTTTCCAAGAACGGCACGAAGTTCACGGTTGTCAGTGGTTTCAACATTCCGCTGGCGCTCACGCTCGCTATGAGCCCCGTTCCCGTCAAGGGCGCCGAGCTCGCGGCCCTCATCAACGAGGCCCGCACCGGTCTGACCAACCCCAACGCGCCGGTCGAGGCTCCCGCGGCTCCCGCTAAGAAGGCAAAGGCGCCCCGTCACAGCTCCGGTCCCGCCAAGATCGTCCTCGCACGTCTTGACTACCGTCTGCTGCACGGCCAGGTCGTCTTTACCTGGACCACCAAGGTTCAGGCCGAGCGCATCATCGTCGTCGACAACGCCGCCGCCAACGATGACATCAAGAAGGGCGCTCTTAAGCTGGCCAAGCCCCAGGGCGTGCGCCTGAACGTCTTTACCGTCGAGCGTGCCCTCGCCAAGATGGACAAGCTCAACACCCTCGGCGAGCGCGTCATGTTCGTCTTTGGCAACACGGCCGAGATGCTGCAGTTCTGCCAGGGCTACAAGCTCGACGCCATCAACCTGGGCGCCACCGCCAACCACGACGGTGCCGATCAGGTCGGCGGCAAGGACAGCTCCGTCTTCCTCGACGCCAACCAGAAGGCCGACGTCAACCAGCTGCTCGACATGGGCATCAAGCTCTACGTCCAGCAGACCCCTACGTATCAGAGCGTCGACATCGACGCCAAGCTGTAATCAACCAGGCTTTTGCCTGACTGAAAGGAGAAGGGTATGAATACGTTCATCAGTGCGGTGCTCGTCGGCCTCGTCGGCGTGTTCTGCATGTGGGACTCCCGCCTGCTCGGTCGTCTTAACTTCGAGCAGCCCCTCGTTGGCGCTACGCTCGTCGGTCTGCTGCTGGGCGATGTGCCCACCGGCCTTGCCGTCGGTGCCGCCGTCGAGCTCGTGTCCATGGGCCTGGTGCAGGTCGGCGCCGCCGTTCCGCCCGATATGGTCCTGGGCGGCATCGTGGCCGCTGCCTTTGCGTGCCTGACCGATGCTTCCGCCGAGACCGCCATGACGATCGCCATCCCGGTCGCCGTCCTGGGTCAGCTCCTCGGCATCGTGTTCCGTTCCATCATCGCCGCCCTCACCCATGTGGCAGATAGCGCGATCGATAACGGAAAGTTCAAGACCGCCTACCGCATGCACATCTGCGCCGGCTCCGGTCTGTACGCCGTCATGTACTTCCTGCCGATCTTCCTCGCCGTCTTTGTTGGCACCGACCTGGTCCAGGCCATCGTCAACATGGTTCCCGAGTGGCTGTCCACTGGTCTTAACGTTTCGACCAAGATCATGACCGCCTACGGCTTGGCCCTGCTGCTCACCATGATGATCAAGAAGGGTATGACTCCGTTCCTGTTCATCGGTTTCCTGCTCGCCGCTTACCTCAACCTGTCCGTCATCGCGGTCGCTCTGATCGGTGTGTGCCTGGCTGTCGTCTTCATGGGCTTCAAGTTCAACGGTTCCCATGCAGCCGCCGGTGTCGATTCCGACTACGATCCGCTCGAAGACGACGAAGACTAAGGAGGAACACACTATGGCAACCGCAACCAAGGACGTGTCCCTGAACAAGAAGGTCAGCCAGTTCTTCTGGCGCTCCTGGGCCATCCAGGCCTCTTGGAACTACGAGCGTCAGATGAACATGGGCTTCCTCTACGGCATGGTTCCCACGCTTGATCGCCTCTATCCGGATGAGTCCGACCCCAAGCAGCTCGCTGCTAAGAAAGAGGCTTACCACCGTCACATGGCGTTCTACAACTGCACCCCGCAGACGAGCGCTTTCATCCTGGGCCTCGCCGCCTCCATGGAGGAGGAGTACGCCAAGGATCCCGAGAACTTCGATCCCGATTCGATCAACGCGGTCAAGACCTCCCTCATGGGTCCGCTTTCCGGCATCGGTGACTCCTTCTTCCAGGGCACCATCCGCGTCATCGCCTTTGGCCTGGGCGTTCAGCTGGCTCAGCAGGGCTCCATCATGGGCCCGATCCTGGCCATGCTCATCTCCATCGTCCCCTCTGTGCTGATCACCTGGTTCGCAGCCAAGATGGGCTATCAGGGCGGCCACGAGTACCTGAGCAAGCTTCAGGGCGGCGACCTCATGGAGAAGCTCATGTATGTCTGCGGCATCGTGGGCCTTATGTCCGTGGGCGGCATGATCGCTACGCTGATTGGCGCCACCACCCCGCTGCAGTTCGCTGAGGGCACCGTCGTGATCCAGGACATCCTGGACGGCATGATGCCCCAGATGATTTCCCTTGGCCTCACCGGCCTTATGTACTGGCTCATCAAGAAGAACGTCAACACCGGTTGGCTTCTCGTGATCGCCATTGTGGGCGGCATCGCCCTCTCCGCGGCCGGCATCCTGGCCTAGTCGCGACCAAGCGCCTAACCGCTTTCCCCCGGGGGCCTGCCTGGCATCCCATACCCCAGGCAGGCTTCCATCCCCAAAATGCGACAATGGGACAGTCCCCTTGTCGCATCCTCAACGGACCGGCGACTCGGTCCAAACCACGGTAACCCTGCGAGCGCCCGGCAATGTGGCGCCGCAAAAATCGAAAGGAATGTGTCAGATGTACGAGATCGACCTTAACCTCCCTAAGCAGATCGTCGCTGACGTCCTGTCCAACCACGAGATCCACAGCGTCGCCTTCGTCGGCTGCGGTGCTTCCATGTCCGACCTTTACCCCGCCAAGTACTTCCTGGCCAACAACACGGACAAGCTGAACGTTCAGATCTTTACCGCTAACGAGTTCAACTACGACACGCCTTCCTGGGTCAACGAGCACACCTTCGTGATCACCTGCTCTCTCGGTGGCTCCACGCCCGAGACCGTCGAGGCCAACAAGACCGCCAAGAAGCACAACTGCCCGGTCGTCTCCCTCACCAACAAGGCCGGCTCCGCTCTGACCGTCGACGCTGACTACGTCATCGTTCACGGCTTCCACGCCAACTTCGCTGCCAAGTGCGAGAAGCCCGGCTACGCCATCGCTCTTGCTGTCGAGATCCTTCAGCAGACCGAGGGCTATGACCACTACGAGGACATGATCACCGGCCTCACCAACGTCTTCGATCTCTGCGAGAACGCTGCTCAGTCCTGCAAGAAGCTCGCCAAGAAGTTCGCTGAGGACTTCAAGGACGACAAGATGATTTACTTCATGGCCTCTGGTGCCTCCGAGAAGATGGCTTACTCTCACGCCGCCTTCCTGTTCACCGAGATGCAGTGGATCGACGCCGCCGCCTACAACACCGGCGAGTACTTCCACGGCCCGTTCGAGGTTTCCACCGAGGGTAAGCCCTACGTCTTCTTCATGTCCGATGGCGCTACCCGTCCGATGGACGCCCGCGCCCTCACCTTCCTTGAGCGCATGGGCGCCAAGGTCGCTCTGATCGACTCCAAGGACTACGGCCTGGCTGACGCCGTGCCCGCGAGCGTCGTCACCTACTTCAACCCGCTGCTGCACCTCGCCGTTATGCGCGAGTACGGCAACCAGATCGCCGAGGCCCGTCAGCACCCGCTGACCATGCGTCGCTACATGTGGAAGCTTTCCTACTAATCACAAGTAAGTAGACCTTACGGGTTGATTGAGAGGGGATGGGGTTTGCGCCCCGTCCCCTTTTTTGCTATCGAAAGGAGATACGTATGATCAAGGCAGTGCTGTTTGACATGGACGGCGTGCTGGTCGATACCGAGTGGTTCTACAACCGTCGTCGCGTGGCGTTTATGGAAGAGAAGGGCTTTCACTTTGACGAGATCCCCGATCTTTCGGGGTCTAACGAGCCCGCCATTTGGAAGTCGCTGGTACCTGACGATGTTGAGCTGCGCGAGCGCCTGCGCGTGGAGTACAAGCAGGTCTACAGCCCAGACCATCCCGTTCCGTATGCCGAGCTGCTCAACGAGCAGACGGAGCCGGTGATGCGCAAGCTGCACGAGCGCGGCGTGAAGTGCGCCATCGCAAGCTCGTCCTATCGCGAGCTCATTGACGAGCTGGTGGGGATTGCCGGTATCGCCGACGTGCTGGACTACACCATCAGCGGTCACGAGTGCAGTGCGTTTAAGCCCGACCCCGAGATCTACCTGCGTGCCATGGAGGCGCTGGGTGTGGAGCCTACCGAGTGCCTGGTTATCGAGGACTCGCCTTTGGGCATCGAGGCTGGCAAACGTTCCGGCGCCCGCGTCCTGGCACTGCGCCCGCACGAGGGCGTCAACCTCGATCAATCGCGAGCCGATGCCGTTATTGATAATCTGACCGACATTTTGGCCGCTTTGTAGTGTCAATCCGCCGCGAGAAGCACGGGTTCAAACGTTTTTTGCGGTGGACTGGCTCAATTTGGTTTCGATTTTGATCCGTTTGGCTTCGATTCGGACTAAGTGAGTAGACTTTTTGGTGCAGGACGAGCACAAAGCGCATTTGCTCTAGTAAAACCGCAGGTCACAGGGGTGGCGGTTTTGGGTGTGCTCTGCAGGTCGCGTAAAGTCTACTCACTTGTAATTTGGGCCTTTGGTCGTGGGGTTGCTGGTCCCGCTTTGGTTGTCGAGAGAGGGTGAATTGAAGCGCCCCCGCACGCTCCATGCTACAATCGCGGACATACCCCACAACTACATCTGCCTTCGAAAGGAGCCTGCGTGGCGAACGCCATCGATCAGCTCACGGACCGAGTGCTCGTACTCGGCCGCCTCACCATCGTCCGCCGCGCTATTACTGCCGTGGCGGTCACGATTTCCGCCGTTCTCCAGACATTCCTGATCCAGGCGTTCATTCAGCCCGCCGACTTGCTTCCGAGCGGCCTCACCGGCGTTGCGGTCCTGCTCGATCGCGTTACCTCGCTGGGCGGCGTTCACATCGACATCTCGCTCGGCATGCTTGCGCTCAACATTCCCGTGGCGCTCCTATGCTGGAGCGGCATTAGCAAGCGCTTCGTCATCTTCTCGATGATGCAGGTCGTGCTCTCGTCGCTGTTCCTCAACGTCTTTCACTTCGCTCCATTTTTGGGCGACAAGATTATGCTCATCATTTTTGGCGGCGTGGTCTCGGGTCTGGGCGCTGCCATCGCGCTAAAGTCCGGCGCATCTACCGGTGGCACCGACTTTATCGCGCTGTGGGTCTCCAACCACACGGGCAAGACCATCTGGGGCGTTATCTTTGGTTTCAATTGCTTTATCCTGGCGATCTTTGGCTTTATGTTTGGCTGGGACAACGCGGCGTACTCCATCGTGTTCCAGTTTATTTCGACCAAGACCATCGACAGTTTCTATCGTCGCTACGACCGCGTGACGCTGCAGATTACGACGCGCAAGGCAGACGAGGTCATGACTGCCTACGTAAACCATTTTCAGCACGGCATTAGCTGCGCCGAGGTCGTCGGCGGATACAGCCGCGAAAAGATGTACCTGCTGAACACCGTTGTTTCGACCTACGAGAGCCAGGACATTATCAAGTTGGTGTGCGACGTTGATCCCGGCGCCGTGATCAACGTGTTCCACACGCTCAACTTTGTGGGCGGCTGGTGGGGCGGTCATGTCGACGAGCCCATGCCCACGGCCGTTCCCGATCCCGACAAGCCCGCACGCATGGCCAGCAGGCAGGCGCGCCTCAGCGAACAGGACAGCCTGCAGCAGGATGACGGCAAGTAGGGTATTGGCATTTTGCCGGTCCTGCGCAACCCATCCGAACGAGCCCCCCGAAAGCCCCGTTGCTTTCGAGGGCTCTCGTTTGCCCAGATAAAACCTACCAAAATGAAGCTGTCGCTTTTTGGTAGGGAGGGTGTATCGTTTTATCAATATGAGGTAACATGAAACTAGACGTTATATACGTATTAGAAATTTTGCTATTTTGATAAGAGTGATCAGATATGCCTGCGCCCAAAAATGCACCGCTTTACCAGCAGATTTATGACGAAATCAAGGATGCGATCGAGAAAGGTGTTTATGCACCCAAGGAGCGTATTCCGTCCGAGCTTGAACTAGCCGAGCAGTACGAGGTGAGCCGTATTACGGTGCGCCGCGCTGTCGAGGAGCTGTGCTCCGATGGTTACCTGGTTAAGCAGCAGGGCCGCGGCACCTTTGTCTCCACGCCGCACATCAACCGCCAGTTTCACGCCTCGACGCTGCAGACGTTTACCGCGCTGTGTGCCGGCAACGGCATGAAGGCCGGTGCGCACGTGATCGATCGCCAGATCGTTCCGGCGCGCCAAAACGAGATGGAGTTCTTTGGCCTGCAGAAGGATGCGCTGCTGCTGCATATCAAGCGCGTGCGTACGGCCGACGGCGAGCCCATCTTTGAGGAGAACATCTTTGTGCCGTTTGACGCCTACCGTGAGCTGTTGACGGCCGATCTTGAGGACAAGTCGATTTTTGCCGAGGTCGAGCGTGTTGGCGGAACGCCGATTGTCTCGGTTGGCTACCGTACGGTCGAGGCCGTTCGAGCTAACGCCGAGCAGGCGGCCGAGCTGGGCATTGCTCCGCACGATCCGCTGCTCAACCTGCGTGCCGGCTTTACCGGTCCCGATG
Organism: Collinsella sp.; assembly: GCA_048168905.1. Classification (GTDB taxonomy): domain Bacteria; phylum Actinomycetota; class Coriobacteriia; order Coriobacteriales; family Coriobacteriaceae; genus Collinsella. The sequence continues at coordinate 22,789 of DBEXMY010000268.1, forward strand.
ACGAGCCGGTTTTGATGGGTAAGCAGTACTACGTGGGTAGCCGCTACGTCATGGTGATGTAGGGTTGGTTCCGCCGTTCTGACGAACGGCGGACCGGCCGACGCTGCGCCTTTGGTTACGCGGTTTTACCAAACCGCGTAACGGCTCGACGCTGCAAGCCCGCCAGAGCGGCAATCTGCCTTTCAACTTCGGCGGCATGATCAGAAGTTTTGTTCCGCCGTTCTGACGAACGACGGACCTGTCGACGCTGCAAACGCCCCTAAGCGGCAATCTGACGTTCAATCGTCGGTCGCGTACCGAAGTACGCTTCCCTCCTCTTTCACGTCACCTTGCTCGCTTAGGGGCGTTTTCACTGACTTATGCTCAACCGGCAACGTTTTCGCGCTTGTCAAGATGGTCATTGGGGACGTTCTTAAACGACTAGTCATTCAAGAACGTCCCCAATGACTACCTGCAGAATGAGCGTGGATAATCTCCCGTTTTTGGCTCGGTGACGGTCTCAAAGTGGGAGATTATCCACGCTCGTTTGGCAAGTGTCCGAAAATCCACGGTTGCCCGCCTTGGATCGTATTGCCCGTGGTCGGCAGCCGGGCGACGCCGGTCCGCGTGGCGGCGTATAATCGGCGGCAGATGACTTGGACGTTAGGAAACCATGACCGATAGCATGCAGCAGATGGCGCTCGACACTCTCGGCGCCTATTTTGGCTACACCTCGTTTCGCCCGGGGCAGGACCGCATGGTCGATGCGATTCTTGCCGGTCGCGATGCGCTGGGTGTTATGCCCACGGGTGCCGGCAAGTCCATTTGCTACCAGGTGCCCGCGCTCATGCTGCCCGGCATCACCTTTGTGGTGAGTCCGCTGCTGTCGCTTATGGAGGACCAGACCCGTGCGTTGCTCGCGGCGGGTGCGCGACCCAGCTATCTCAACTCCAGCCTTACTCCGGCCCAGCAAAACACCGTGCTCAAGCGGGCGCGCGAGGGCCGCTACCAGCTTATGTACGTGGCGCCCGAGCGCTTGCTCGAGCCGCGTTTTTTGGCCTTTGCGCAGGAGGCTGCGGGTTCCGCCGGCATTGGCGTGCCGCTCGTGGCCATTGACGAGGCCCACTGCGTAAGCCAATGGGGTCAGGATTTCCGCCCCGCCTATCTGCAGATTCGTGAGTTCATCGATTCCCTGCCGCAGCGCCCCATCGTGGCGGCGTTTACCGCCACGGCGACCGAACGCGTGCGTGCGGATATTCAGCAGATGCTCGGCCTGCAAAACCCTGCGACGGTGGTGACGGGCTTCGATCGCAAGAATCTCTACTTTGGTTGCGAGGAGATGGGCGACAAGGCCAAGACTGCCTGGGTGCGCGACTATGTGATCGCGCATTCGAGCGAGAGCGGTATCGTGTATTGCTCGACCCGCAAGACGGTCGATGCGCTGGCGGGCGAGCTTGCCGAGGCGCTGGGCCCCAGCGGCATTCGCGTTGGCCGCTACCATGCCGGCATGGGCAACGACGCCCGTCGCCAAAGCCAGCGCGCCTTTATCGACGACGATATCCAGGTGATGGTTGCCACCAACGCCTTTGGCATGGGCATCGACAAGCCCAACGTGCGCTACGTGATCCACAACAACGTGCCCGAGAGCATCGAAGCCTACTACCAAGAGGCGGGCCGCGCCGGCCGCGATGGCGACCCGGCCAGCTGCTACTTGCTGTGGAACGGCAACGATTTTCGCATGCGCCGCTTTCTGATCGACCGCGGCGATGCTGCCGATGAGGCGCTCGACGACGAGCAGCGCGCGTGGGCGCTCCAGAACCGTTATCGCCTGCTCAGCCAGATGGAGGGCTACTGCAATACCACCGGCTGCCTGCGCGAATACATGCTGCGCTACTTTGGCGACGAGGCCGCGGCCGAGCATGCGGCAGCCGCCGCGGGCGGCACGGCAGACGACGCCGAGGGCTGCGGCAACTGCAGCAACTGTCTCGCGCAGTTCGAGGTCGAGGACGTCACCGATATGGCCCGCGCCGCCGTGCGCTATGTGGCCACGCGTCCCATGCGCTTTGGCAAGTCGCTGATCGCCGATGTGCTCCACGGCGGCAACACCGAGCGCATTCGCCAGATGCATCTGGACGAGGACCGCGGCTACGGTGAGCTGTCGAGCGAATCGGTCGGGCGCATCAAGGACATCATCGGCCAGCTGTGCGGTCGCGGTTATTTGGCCACCTCGCAGGGGCAGTACCCAGTCGTGGGATTGGGTCCGCGTGCCGGCGAGGTCGAGGACGAGGCGTTCGCCTTTACCGTTAAGCGTCGCGCGTCCAAGCGCAAGGCCTCGGCCCGCGCCCGCCGCGCCGTCGATCTGCTGCGCGAGGAGGCCGAGCTGGATCAGCGTCCGCGCGTTGGCGACGATGCCGAGCTGTTCGAGCGCCTGCGTGCCCTCCGCAAGGAGATCTCGACGGAGCTGGAGATGGCGCCGTATATGGTCTTTTCCGACAAGGCCCTGCGCGGCCTGTGCCGCCTGCGTCCACAGACGCGCGAGGAGCTGATCCAGGTCAACGGCATTGGCGAGAAAAAAGCCGACGCCTTTGGCGAACAGTTTATGGCGGCGATTGAAGAGTTTGAGTCCGAGCATGCGCGGGATGGAGCGTAACGATGGCATTCGACGATAAAACCGAGCGCACTGAGGTATCCGCCGTGCCACTGTACCAGCAGGTCATGGACGACCTAAAGGGCGAGATCGCGCGCGGCGTGTACCCTGCCGGCTCGCGCATCCCTGCCGAGATGGAGCTCGCGAAGTCCTACGGCGTGGGGCGTATCACCGTGCGCCGCGCCATCGAGGAGCTGTCGCGTGCGGGGTATCTCAACCGCCAGCAGGGGAGGGGCACGTTTGTGTGCGCTCCCAAGCTCAAACGCAAGATTCGCCAGAAGGGTGACGTCCAGAGCTTTACTGATGGTTGTGCTGCCAACGACATGGTGCCGGGTGCGCGTCTGGTGTCGCGCACGGTGGTCGCGGCGACGCAAGAGGATGCGGCGTTCTTTGGCGTGGAGCCCGGCTGCGAGCTTATCGTGGTCGAGCGCGTGCGCACGGCCGACGGCATCCCCGTCATGCTCGAGAACAACGCCTTTGTGCTCGCCGACCATCCCTACCTGCAGACGCTGGCCGACGAGGACCTCACCGATAACTCAATCTTTGCGCTCGTTGCCGAGCATTCGGGTCGCGCGCCGCTCAAGTCCGACCCCTGCACCGTGGAGATTGCGCTTGCCGATACTCAGACGGCCCCGCTGCTGGAGGTGCCGGTCGGCGAGCCGCTCTTCTATATGGAGGCCTACTTTACCGACGCCGGCGGGCGCCCTCTACTGCTCGGCCGCCAAAAGATCGTGGGCTCGCGCTACGTCTTCGACATCTAACGTTCACGAATAGAACAACATGGAACAAATTTACCGCAATGGCTTCCACCGTGGCTGCATGCGTGGTATATATAGAACAACATAGAACGACAGCAGGTACGAGCTGTCGTCGTTCAAAGCCGCCCCACAAGGAGGAGCATCAGCATGAACGCACATGATCTGGTTCAGGAAATCATCGAGCGCAAGGGCAAGATCGAGAATGTCTTTTGGATCGCTTGTGGCGGTTCGATGATCGACCTGATGCCGGCCAACGAACTGCTCAAGCGCGAGGCCACCACGTTTACCTCGACGGTCTACACGGCGCGCGAGTTTTGCCTGATGGCTCCCAAGAGCCTTGGCGAGAAGTCGCTCGTTATTGCCTGCAGCCACAGCGGCAACACGCAAGAGGTTGTCGACGGCTGCGAGATGGCGTTGGCTGCCGGTGCCGAAGTCGTTGCCCTCACCGACTGCGAGGGTTCCAAGATCGATAACGGCAAGTGGACCACCTGGGTCTATCCGTGGGGTGAGGGCGTGTCGCAGGCCGAGGTGCCGCAGGGCATTGGCGCTCTGATCGCCGCCGAGTTGCTCGACCAGCAGGAAGGCTACGAGTCACTCGCCGACATGTATGAGGGCCTCAAGCAGATGGATGCGCTGCTGCCCGCCGCCCGTGAGAAGGTCAACGCCGAGCTGGGCGCCCGCTTTGCCGAGCTCTGCCAGCAGCACAAGTTCTTCTATATCCTGGGCTCCGGCCCCATCTTTAGCCAGACCTATGCCATGGCGATTTGCTCGCTCATGGAGATGCAGTGGCAGCACTGCTGCTACATCCACTCCGGCGAGTACTTCCATGGCCCGTTCGAAGCCACCGAGCCCGGCGTGTTCTACTTTGTGCAGCTCGGATCGGGCGAGTGCCGCCCCATGGAGGAGCGCGCTCTTGCGTTCCTCAACACGCACACCGATACAGTCATGGTGCTCGATGCGCTCGAGTACGGCGTGGGTGAAGTGCCTGCCAGCGTGCGTTCGTACCTGGAGCCGATCTTCTTCTACGCGATGAGCTGCGAGCTGCGTGCCGCCCGCGGCAAGGTGTTCGACCACAGCCCCGAGATTCGTCGCTACATGGGCATCGAGCAGTACTAGGTACCGGGAAAAGTATTCACTTTCGATTCGCAAGCGTGCCGTGTGAGTCAAAAAGCGGGCCGCGCCGGGGATTTCCGACGCAGCCCGCTTGGTATTGCGCTTAGATTCACGAGGTGTCGCGGCAACCGACGCTTACTTGGCGTCGTAAGCCTCGGCGTCCCACCAGTCGAGCTGGGCGATGTTGTTGCGGATGTGCTGGCAGCTCTTGTGGAAGCCCTCGAGCTCGTGCTCGGATAGGTCGAGCGTGTAGACCTCCTCGACGCCCTCGGCACCGATCACGCACGGCAGGGAGGTAAAGATACCCTCCTCGCCATACTGGCCGGTCATGAGCGTGGATGCCGAAAGCACGGCGTGCTCGTTGTGCAGCACGGCGGCGCAGACGCGTGCGGCGGAGTTGGCGACGGCGTACTCGGTGCACTGCTTGCCCTGGTAGGTTACGTAGCCGCCCTTGCGTGCGAGCTCCTCGATCTCCATGTGGTCGAAGGCATACTTGTCGGGGTTCTCGGCCTGGAGCTCGTTGAGGCTCTTGCCGGCGATGGTTGCGGCCTTAAAGGCGGCCAGCTGGCTAAAGCCGTGCTCGCCGATCATGTAGGCGTCGATGGACTTGGGGCTCACGCCGACCTTCTTGGAAATCTCGGTGCGCAGGCGGGCGGAGTCCAGGCCGCAGCCCGAGCCGATGATCTTCTTGGGATCGTAGCCGGTCAGGTGCCACAGCTCGGTGCACACGACGTCGCAGGGGTTGGAGATGCTCACGAAGATGCCGTCAAAGCCGGCGTCGACGATGTGCTTGGCAAAGGTGCGGGCGGCGTCGGTGGTAAAGAACAGCTCACCGTCGCGGTTGCCGGCGGCCAGCGCGACCTTGCCGGCGGCGTTGACGATGACGTCGCAGCAGGCAAGCTCCTCGTAGTGGTCGTAGCAGTTGACGATCTTGGTGTTGTACGGGACAAACGAAAGGGAGTCGCGCAGGTCCTGGACCTCGGACGTCACCTTGGCCTCGTTGATATCGCACAGGTACAGCTCATCGGCAATGCCCTGCATGAGCAGACTGTTGGCGACATGTGCTCCTACGTGGCCCTGGCCGACCACACCGATCTTACGCGTCTGGTACATATACGTATCCTTTCGGCCGAGTTTTTCGCGTCGAACCATTGTAGCGTTCTGCTGTTACTTTGCTAGGCTAAAGTGCCGTAGATTTTGGGACATGCCTTAATCTCTACTTTTGGAGTGATTTGGGCCGCTGACGGCATCGCTGGGCGATGCGCTCGCGCGGATGGGGCCGGTCGTTGTACCATAGCTGCAACTGACTCGTAAGGAGCATCCATGCCCATTCGTATCCCCGACGCTCTCCCTGCCGCCGCGCAGCTCGAGAGCGAGAACATCTTTGTCATGACCGAGTACCGCGCGCTGCACCAGGACATCCGTCCGCTGCGCGTGCTCATCCTCAACCTCATGCCCACTAAGATCGCCACCGAGACGCAGATCATGCGCAAGCTCTCCAACACGCCGCTGCAGGTGGAGGTGGACCTGCTGCGCACCAAGACGCACGAGGCCACGCACGTGAGCGCCGGCCACCTGGAGACGTTCTACCGCACGTTCGACGACATCCGCGACATCCACTACGACGGCCTGATCATCACGGGCGCGCCGGTGGAGCAGATGCCGTTCGAGGAGGTCGACTACTGGCCCGAGCTCTGCCAGATCATGGATTGGTCCACCACGCACGTGCACTCTACGCTGCACATTTGTTGGGGCGCGCAGGCGGGGCTCTACCATCATTACGGTATCCAGAAGTACGACCTGCCGGCAAAGGCGAGTGGCGTGTTTGAGCATTATCTGGTGAAGCCGCAAAGCCCGCTGGTTCGCGGCTTTGACGACCGTTTCTATGCCGTGCATTCGCGCAACACCGATGTGCGCCGTGAGGACGTGGAGGCCGAGCCGCAGCTTGAGGTCGTGGCCGTGTCAGACGAGGTGGGCCTGTACATCGTCAAGTCGACCGACAGCTGTCGCTTCTTTGTATTTGGTCACCCCGAGTACGATACCGACACGTTGCGCTTGGAGTACGAGCGCGACGTTAAGCGCGGGCTCAACCCTCAGGTGCCGGCGCATTACTTCCCGAACGACGACCCCACCGCCGAGCCGCGCAACGTCTGGCGCAGCCAGGCTCAGCTGTTCTACACCAACTGGCTCAACTACTACGTCTATCAGACCACGCCCTACGACCTGGCCCGCGCCGGCGAGGAGCACTAGGCTGCGGCTGTGGCTGCTGCCGTGACGTGACGAGTGAGGATATCCGGACACACGAGCGTGGATTATCGGACACACGAGCGTGGCTTTTCGGACGTTTACAAATCGAGCGTGGATAATCTCCCACTTTTGGCCGAGGAAGGGGCCAAAAACGGGAGATTTTCCACGCTCGATTTTTCTGTAGCTGTCATGTCGGCGGCCTCATTACATGTCGAGTGCATCCGGGCCACGTTGCAAACAAGGTAGTTTTGAGCCACAGTATATTTTCTTTCAAAGAAATCGACGGCTTTAGAGGCGTCAAATTGTGGAGACGGGGACCTCTCGACAACCACCCTACCTGCAGATATAAGTCATCAGCCTAAAACGTCCAAAACCGTCAAGCATTTGGTCAGCGCCTGGACAGCATTTGGTCAGACTTCGCATGAAACCGTCTGGTACGTTTGCGCCGTTCCAAGAGTTGGGAGGCGACATGGGAAACATGACGGCGAATCAAAGACTTACAAGCCACATTAAAGCATGCGAACAGCAGCTGAGCTGCGTGTACGCACGCACGGCGGCGGAGGCAAAGCAGATTGAGCGGCGGGCGGCGGCGGGAAGTCTAGAGGCGGTCATGCCGGGGCTGTATGCGCGTCCGGATTATTGGTCCGAGCTCAAGTTTCGGCAGCGTTATCTGCATCGGGTGCGGGCCCTTGCGCAAAAGCATCCCGACTGGACGTTTTGCTCCTATACGGCGGCTGTTATCTATGGCCTTTCGGTTTCGCATGCCAATTTGACGCACATCCATATCGCCGCGGCGCCGGCGCAATCGACGACGCCGGGCTCTCAGGTGATTCGACATCGTTATGCTCGTCAAACGCGGGCAATCCAGATGGATATTGCCGTGACCGATATCGATCAGACGATTGCGGATTGCCTGGTCGATGCGTCGTTTGTCGAGGGACTGATCATTGCGGACTCAGCGCTTCATGAGCAGCTGTTGTCGATGGAGCATCTCGTTGAGACTGTCGACAATCTTGGCCTGAATCGTCGTGGTGTTGTGACGGCGCGCAGGGTTGCGCGGTGTGCCGATGGCCTGTCGGAAAGCGGCGGCGAGTCCAAGGCACGCGCGCTGATGATCGAGCGCGGCTGGCAGACGCCGGAGCTGCAAGTTGAGCTGTTCGACCCAGTTGAGCCGGGACGGCCATATCGCGTTGACTACTTGTGGCGTGTGTGCGACCGACTGATTATCGGGGAGTTCGACGGATTCGTTAAAAGCGAGAAAGCGGCGGAGGAGGGCAAGCTCGCAAAGGCGCAGTTCGATGAGCGTCAGCGCGAGTCGAGGCTTTCGCTGCTTGATAACTGCAAGATCGTGCGCTTGTGCTGGGATGATCTAAGGGATCCGACAAAGCTCGATCGCAAGCTCAAGGTCGCCGGCGTGCCGCGTGCGTGCTGAGGCAGTTGCAAGGCGTTTGGCTGAACGAGCGCGGAAAATCAGACGGACGAGCGTGGAAATCTGGACGCTTGTTGAATGAGCGTGGATAATCTCCCGTTTTTGGCTCGTAAGGGGGCTCAAAGTGGGAGATTTTCCACGCTCATCTTGCGGGTGCGATACAGCGGCGATCAGGCGCTGATGATGTGGGGTAGCGGCAGGTCGTGGGCGTCGGTGGGAACGTGGCCGACACGCTGCTCGTCAAAGGCTATGCCGATGATTTGACATGCGGACGAGAGCATGGGCAGGTAGCGGTCATAGCAGCCGCTGCCGTAGCCCAGGCGCGCGCCGGCGCGGTCGAATGCTACGAGCGGCACGATGATCATGTCGAGAGCTTCGGCAGGCACGATGGGGAAGCGGCTGCTGTCGATGTCCGTGGCCGCAAAGGCCCGCGTGGGGTGGGCGATAAACGGAGCCGCGGACGCATCGTCGGCGGCAACTGCCCGCATGCACATGCGCTGGCCACAAGCTGCGGCGTCTGTTGCCGAGAACATGCACGGATAGGCCACGCGCCAGCCGTGTTTGGCGGTCGCAGCGGCAAACGCGGCTGGGTCGACCTCGGAACCCATCGCGGCATAGGCGGCAACGGTGTGCGGCTCTGCGGCACCCAAGTGATCCAACAGCTCAACCAGCCGCGCGCAGACAACGGTAGACTTCGCCGCCCGCACATCCAAATCAAGAGCATCGCGCCGAGCAATCACCGCCCGCCGCAACTCGGCCTTGTCCATCCCAACCTCCTCTAGCAAACCTACCAAAAAGGGACAGGTTTATTTTGGCAGGTTTTATCTGGGCAAACGCGACGGATTTACCCCAGACCGCCACAAAGGTGCCTATTCCCTTTGTGGCGGTTTGGCTCCCACTTGGCTTTGTTGCGCAACAAGGGCTGCGGCTTTGGGTTTACCTTCATGGTGGAAGAAATGAACCGAAAGGAGCCCGCCATGTTTTGTCGCTCGTGTGGTACGCCACTTGTCGACGAGGCCCTCTTTTGCCCCGTATGCGGCGCGCCCGTAGCACCCGACCAGGTCGCGGCCACGCAGCACCCCCAGCCTGCCGCGCCCGCTTCTGGGCAATACGTGCCCGTGCAACAGCCCACGCCGCGCAAGCGTTCCAAAAAGCCCCTCATCGCCCTCGCTGCGGCACTTGTCGTGGTGGCGGGCATCGGCGGCGGTGCGTTGTTCTACTTTACGCAGATCGCGACCACGCCTATCGACGAGAAGACCTTTCCGGATAGCGGCATGCGCACGCTTGTTTCGACCAAGTACGACACCAATGGCGACGGCCGTATCTCGCACGACGAGGCCAAAGCGGTTGCATCGGTCGAGCTGGATGGCGTTACGTCGACGCAGGGCTTGGGCAAGACATTCCCCAATATCGTTACAGTGGAGTCCAGCGACGACAAGCTCGTCAACCTGGACCTTTCGGGCTGTGGCGACCTTAAGACTGTCGAGCTTAACTCGGCGAGCAACGTCACCGTCGTTAACCTGGACGGTTGCGACAACATCGAGAAGCTCGACCTTTCAAATGCCGGGGAGCTCAAAAGCGTCGATCTTTCGGGCAAAAAGAAGCTCGCCACGTTGGCACTGCCGCAGGATACGAAGGTTAGCGGCATTAAGGACACGCAGCTCGAGGAGTTGTGGCTACCGGTGTACTACGAGGGTACCGACGAGGACGGTGTGCACGGCAGCACGTATGAGATTGAGCGCGACGAGGACGGCTACGTTACGGGGTATACGAGCAGCCTCAAACAGGGTGGTGGCATGGGCTACGACGTCGAGCACGACGAGTCGCATCGCATTTCGGAAATAGCGGAAGTTCGCTCGGGTGACTACGAAGATGAAAACATGTTCACGTACGACGCCGACGGAAACCTGACGCGTATCGATTGCGACGCCGCCATTGGTGACGCATCGACCTCCACAACGTTCGCCTACGATGCCGACGGCAACCTGGTCAACAAGACGACCAATGCGGGCTACGGCGAGAGCTCGAGTACGTATGTCTACGAGGGCGGTAACCTGGTGTCCGATACCGAGGTCAACCCAGGTAATCCTCGCACGGTCGTCTATTCGTACGGATATGACAGCGGCCGCGTGACGTCCTTTACGACGGACTGCCAGGGTGACACCGTGGGCACGAGGTGGACGCTCACGCTCAACTACGAGTACGACAAGGACGGAAACATTTCGCGCATCTCGCCCGTGGCCTATGACACTCACGGCAACGATTACGGTTCACTGAGTTCGTTTTCCACGGTTAATTACTCGTACAGTGGCGGCAAGCTCGACCGGATTGATTCCATGCGCGACGGGTATGCGGAGTTCTATTACGACGAGCACGGCAATCTGACGGCGGTCGACGAGTACGCCGATGGTGATTCGGACGACGAGTTTGAGTTTGAGCACGAGGTCGAGTACCAGCGTTACTTCTGTAATAAGAGCGAGAAGAATAAACCGGAGGAGTGGATTCGCCTGGATTCGAAGTACGACGTCTGCAACGGCAGCTGGGTCAACACGTCTTCGTCCCGCAAGGAGCGCTTTGTGAGCCTGTATCGACTCGACCCTCTAAAGGCGACGCTCGATCCCTTCCACAAGTAACGTCCGACCTAAACCACCACAAAGGTGCCTGGCCCCTTTGTGGTGGTTTTTGCTGAAGGGCGGGCATCTGCGGCGGTTTGTCTCGATCTATAACAGTAACTCGGCATAAATGGACCTAGATGTTACAGATTGAGACAAAGGGCCGGCGTCATCCGAAAACGTCTCGATTTGTAACATCTGGAGCTAATATTGCCGCCTAGATGTTACAGATTTAGACAAACTGGTGGGACGGGCTGAGCTGCCCCGCCCAAGCAGCGGCAAAAGAAAAGGTAGATTCTCGGGCATGTCTCAAAAATCTACCTTGGTGCCTTAGCCCAGCAGGTCGACTACGTTGAAGCCGGCGTTGCTCTTGGCGATGACGTCGCGTCCGCCAAAGACGCAGGTGGGCGACTCGGCTGCGATGCGCGTCACGTCGGCGCCGAGCGAGCGAAGCTCACCGGGCGTGGCGGCGAGCATCTGGGCGCGGCGCTCCTCGCGTGCGTGCGGATCGAGCCCGGCCAGGTAGGTCGTGTTGCGGCGCTTGGTGAGCGCGTACGGCTTCACCGGCGCGTCCATGCCGCTCACGCAGCTCACGATAAAGCCCTCAAAGGCGGCCTCGTCGGGATCAAAGCTGCCGAGCCATTCGCCCGCGCGCGCCACGCGCTCAATCGAGGGGTCGATTGCCGGGTCGCGGTAGGTGTAGAACGCCGCCTGACGCTCGCCGGCCGCGCGGAATCCGCAGCCGTACGCGCCGCCCTTAACGCGGATCTCGTTCCACAGATAGTCGTAGGAGAGCGCGTTGGCGGCAACCGCCCAGGCGCCCGTCACGTCGATGCCCAAGCGACGCGGGTCGCACGCGCTTGCCGCAAAACAGATGTCGCTGGGGATGACAAAGGCCTCGTGGCGGTCGCACGGCGTCGGCACCACGAGCGCGTTGCGGCCGGCATCGGCGCCGTCGCCAGCGCCCAGCTCCAGGTCGCCCGCGGCGGCCCAGTATGCGTTAAAGTCCTCGTCGCTGCCGGTAAAGCTCGCCAGGCAGCCATCGGCCACAAAGATGCGGCCTGCCAGCTCGGCAAGCTTGGTACGCAACCCGTTCACGCGCTCGTCAAAGTGGTCGAGCAGGTCGCGCAGGAACAGATAGAAGTCCACGCCCGAAAGCTGCTCGCGCACCACGGCCGAAGGCGAGCTGTAGCTCATCGCGCGACCGAGCGCCGCCGAGTGGCCGTTGTTGATAAAGCCCTGCTCAAGCCCAATGCGAATCTGTGTGAGCACGTCGCGCACGCGGTCGGCGTCGGCATCTGCCAAAAGCGTGCTCGACCATACCTCGCGCGGCAGACTCGCCAGCGCATCGATCTTCTCGGACAGGGCGCCGGCGCTCACCAGCAGGTAGGGGCGCACGCCGTCCACTTCGGGCTGCGTCATGACCTCGGTCGTAAAGCTCAAAAAGCCGAGCTTGCCAGCGAGCAAGTTGTCGAGTTCCTCGGCCGAGTGCTCGCGCGTGGGCAGCTGCTTAAGCAGGCGGCAGAGCAGTGTCACATAGGGCAGGTCCTCAAACGCGACGCAGTTCAGGTCGAAATACTGCATGGCGTAGGCCAGACGGTTGGTGGGGATGCCGTGGCGCAGGCAGGGGATGGGCACGGTCGTGTCCACGATCAGTGGCGGCTCGGGGCGCGCCTCGCCAATGTCGGACACGCGCAGGCGCGGCAGCGTGGCCTTGGCCTCGGGTGTGTCTTCCGCCTCCTGCGCGGCACGCAGCGCGGCCGTGCGCTCGACCACGTCGGTCAGCTCGGCATCGGTCATGGCATCGCGCTTGGCTGCCAGCTCGGCGGCCTCGGCACCCTCCGAACCCTCGGCGGCGTCCACCGGCACCAGTTCGACCAGTGCCATGTGGTCGTTTTCCAGCACCAGCTCGCGCAGCAGGTCCTCAAAATAGCTGCCGTCCAGCTCGCTACGCAGCTCCTCGTACACCGGGCCGTACTTGAGCGCCAGCGTCGCGGCGTCGTCATCGTAGAGCCAGGTGCTCAGCGCGTCGCACGCAATGGCCACGCCGTCGGCGATGCCATAGTCACGCTGGCGCAGGTCGTACTCGTTGCTGCTGATGATGGCTTCCAGACGCTCGCGCGGAACTCCGTGCTCGCACAGGTCGCGGCAGGCGTCCTGGAACACGCGACGCAGCTCGCGCGCCACACCGGGCTGTGCGTTTTGCAGCATGATGAGCTCGTAGGGCTGCAGGCTCTCGGCCGCGGTGTAGCTCACCACGTTGCCGCCCAGGCCGGCGGCCAGAATGGCCTTCTTAACCGGCGCTTCGTTGGAGCCCAGCAGCGCCTCGAACAGGATATCCGCCGCGATCGTGCGCTTGCGGTCGAGCGCGCTGCCCAGCACAAGGCCCAGGCCCACCAGGGCGTTCTCGGGTGTGGTGGCCATCTCGATGCGCTTGTACTCGCAGGTCACGGGCGCCTGCGCGTCCAACGGATTGGGCGCCAGCGTGGACGGGTCCTCGCCGGCGGCAACGGCAGCGTCCATGCGGCGGCTCGCGGCACTCGGCTGCGACAGATAGCGCTCGTCCAAAAAGGCCAGTGCGCGGTCCACGTCCAGGTCGCCGTAGAGCGTGATGTAGGAGTTGGAGGGATTGTAGTGTCGCGCGTGCGTGTCCAGGAACTGCTCGTAGGTGAGCGCGGGAATCGCGCGCGGGTCGCCGCCGCTCTCGTGCGCATAGGCGGTGTCGGGATAGAGCGCGGCGTTGACGGCATCGTCCAGCACGCTCATGGGGTCGGACAGCGCGCCCTTCATCTCGTTGAACACCACGCCGTTATAACGCAGCGTGCCCTCGTGCAGGCTCGCGGCGCTGCTGTCGCCGTCGCCCTCAGGCAGGTCCAGTTCGTAGTGCCAGCCTTCCTGCTCAAAAATGGTGGGCTTGGTATAGATGGCCGGGTTGAACACCGCGTCCAGGTACACGTCCATCAGGTTGTACAGATCCTGCTCGTTGGTGGTGGCAACGGGGTAGATGGTCTTGTCGTGGTAGGTCATGGCGTTGAGGAACGTCTGCATGGAGCTCTTGATCAGGTCGACAAACGGCTCCTTGACGGGAAACTTGGCCGATCCGCACAGCACCGAGTGCTCAAGAATATGGAACACGCCGGTGGAATCGGCCGGCGGCGTTTTAAAGCCAATGGCAAAGGCCTTGTTTTCGTCGTCGCACGCCAGGTACAGCAGGCGAGCACCCGAGACAGTGTGGCGCAGCACGTAGGCGTCCGAATCGAGCTCGGGCACGGTCTCGCAACGCTCGATGGCAAAACCGTGGCAGGTGGTGCCGGGTACCAGCAGCGCGGCGGTAGCGGCGCGCGGGTCGGTTGAGGTGGTGGGCATATGCAGTCTCCTTTGACGCCCCAGCGGGGGCGAATCGAGTCGAATCCTCGAAAGTATACCCATATGGGGCTGCGACCCTGCGGCGAACTGAAGACGATGCCAGCGGATTGGGCATAGGTCCCGCGTGCCCGCCGCACGAGCGTGGAAAATTGGACACTCGCCAAACGAGAGTGGATATTCGGACGGACGAGCGAGGATTTCCGGAGACCTATCGAACGAGAGTGGATATTTGGACGGAATTTGCCGCAAAAGCCCCAAAAACCGTCCAAATATCCACTCTCGATATCCGACCGTCCGAAAATCCTCGCTCGTCCATCACTTGCGTATCTCTCGTCTCTCATTC
>DBEXMY010000269.1:0-9488 GCA_048168905.1 Collinsella sp.
GCCGCGGGGACACACATCTCCGCGGCGCCTGTCACGCCAATTTGTTATCGGTTGGAGTTTCTGTTGTAGCGAGCCATCAGGTAGAGCAGCTGAATGATCGAAGTGAGCGCTGCAGCAACATAGGTAAGCGCGGCTGCCGTCAGGACCTTCTTGGCACCATTGACCTGCTTGGAGCTCATGCCCGACTGCTCGATGTACGCCACGGCGCGGCGGCTGGCATCAATCTCGACCGGCAGCGTAACCAGTTGGAACAGCACGCTAAACGAGAAGAAGATCAGTGCGAGGGATGTGAGCCCGGCAATGTTCATAAACAGGCCCAAGAGCAACACGATGGTCCAAGTGTTCTGGGTAAAGTTGACAACCGGAACCAGGGCGGTACGCACTTTCATCATGGCGTAACCGCTTTGACGCTGGGCGGCATGGCCCGCCTCGTGGCAGGCGACGGCAACGCTTGCGACCGACCCGCCCGAACGGTTGGCATCCGAGAGATACAGGTTATTGTCCTGCGGGTTGTAATGGTCGGTGAGCTCGCCGGCGACACCCTTGATACCCACGGCGTTGCAGCCGTTGGCGTCGAGCATGCGGCGAGCGACCGTGGCGCCCGTGTCGCCGTCCGAGCGAACCTTGGACCAGGTTTTGTATGTCGAGTTGATATAGTTCTGTGCGGCAAGGCCAAGCACCGTGCAGACAAGAACAACCAGCAGGTACAGCGGGTCGATGCCAAAGCCGTATCCATAGTAATAAGGCATGCGAATTCCTCCGAATCGAGTTACACGTTGGAGGCATTTTACCCACTCAACCGGCTAGGCTTCCCTACAGGAGCTCGATTTTGCCGTCCTTCACCGTCAACCCCATATTGCCGGAAAGCAGATCGTCCAGGCGCGAGCCCACAAGCTCAAAGCGCCAACCTTCGCGCAGGCGGCTCTGCTCGGGATGCTCAATGTAGTCGGCCAGGTCATCGCGCGAGGCAATGACCGAGGTCGCAACGCCTGAGCGCTCGGCAACCAGGCGGATAAGCGCATACATAAGGTCAGTCACGCTCTCCAGCTCCGGCGAAATCTGACGATGTCCGCGCACCAAGAGCGGCAGGCGATCGTGCGGACAGCTCGCACCGCGCTTGATGGCCATGAGCGCACCGTCCACGTCGCGCTCCCCCAATTGATCGGTACCGCGAATGCTACGGAACTCCTCAACGCGCACGGGATTGCGCTTAACGAGCGCTAGCAGCGTGTCGTCGGACATGACCCACTTGCGTGGGATGTTGCGCCGCTCGGCGCGGTCCTCGCGCCAGGCGGCGAGCTCGCGCGCGATACCCAGCTGATGACGGCTGCACGAATTGATGCGCTTGACCTTGCGGAACGCCTCGTGGCGATCGGCGCGATAGTGCGACTCGTCAGCCAGCGGGCGCAGCTCGTCGAGCACCCAGTCCACACGGCCCAGCTCGCGCAGGCGGCTCATCATCTCGGTATAGGCGACGATCAGGTACTTGACGTCATCGATCGCATACTCAATCTGCTTATCGGTCAGCGGGCGGCGCGACCAGTCGGTCAGTGACTCGGTCTTGGGCAGCGATACGCCGCAGAACGTCTGAACAAGCGCGCCATACGAAATCTGCTGGCGCTCGCCCAAAAAGGCGGCGGCGACCTGCGTATCGAAAATCGGTCGTGGCAGCACGCCCACGGTATGGAGCATGACCTCCATATCCTGCGAGCACGCGTGGAAGACCTTGGTCACGCTCTCGTCGGCCATAAGCTCGGCCAGCGGCGATAGGTCGTCGATTACCAGGGGATCGACCGCGACGCTCTCAGCAGGGGTGGCAATCTGAACCAAACATAGACGCGGATGGAACGTGCGCTCGCGCAAAAACTCGGTATCGACGGCAATCGCGTCGAACTCACGGGCGCGCTGGCAAAAGTCGAGTAGAGCCTGATGTGTGGAAATGTACATATCAACCCATCGAATAAGGTTAGGCCCGAAAAACACGGGTAGGATATCGGCATTGCCTTACAACTATACTCGGTTAGTCACAGAACGGGAACGTAAGTATGCGCTGCCTTATCATCCACAACCCGGCATCGGGCCCCAGCTCAGATGAAATCTTCGCATTCACGCACGCCCTTGCACAGGGCGGCGACGAGGTCGTGATGCGCTTTATCGGCGATGGCATGGAACCCGAGGACGCCGTGGCAGACGTGCGCGAGTTTGACCGCGTGGTCGTTTCGGGCGGCGACGGCACTGTCTCCAACGTGCTCGACCAGATGCGCGGATGCGGTGTCCCCACGCTCGTCTTCCCCTCCGGTACGGCCTGCCTGTTCTTCAACAACATCGGCAATGCCCCCGAGGCGGCGGCGCTCGCCAAGGCCTGCCGTGCCGGTCGCACGGTCAAAGTCGACATGGGCGAGCTCTTTTGGCTCGACGAGAACGGCAACGAGAAGCGCCACGGCTTCATCATCATCGCCGGCTCGGGCTTCGACGCCGAGATCATGATGAAGGCCGCCCCCACCAAAAACGACATCGGCGAGATCGCCTACTTCCTCTCTGCGCTCGCCACGCCCAACCCCACGGTGGCGCACTTTACCATTGAGCATGACGGCATTGTCGAGGAGCTCGACGGCATCTGCTGCATGGCCGGCAACACCTCGGTCATCCAAAACGACATCAACCTGTTCCCCGACTGCCGCATGAACGATGGCATGGTCGACATTGCGGTCATCGAACCCGTGCGCACCGTGCAGCTGCTGCCTACCGTGATCACCGCTGCGCTTGACCCCGCTGGCAAGGTACTCGGGCGCCCGCAGTTCAAGATCATCCAGACCAAGGAAGCCAAGATCACCTGCACCCCGTCACTGGGCATGCAGTTCGATGGCGAGATTATCTCCAGCAATTCGGGCGTCTTTGGAGCCCGCGCGCTTCCGCAATGCCTCGACCTCATCGTCGACGAATTCTCCCCGCTCGGAAAATAGGAGGACCCTATGAACGACAATCCCCTGCTCGGCTTTATCATCATCGTTTTGGCCATGCTCGTCGGCTATGCGATCAACGTGATCCACCGCCGGAAGAAGTAATTCCACATTGGTATGATATTCATCCAGTTATCGACTCTCCCGCTGTTTATGCAAATCCTAAACAGCGGGAGAGTTTTCTTTTTGAGCGCCGTCTAATGCTTTATTCAGCTACAGTAAATGCAGGGTGCCTTTATTTAACTAAAGCCATAAAATGAGTATTATTATCCGTTCATCGTATATTTCCACACGCTCATCGAGTAAAAGCTGTTGTCGAGTGAATACTCTTTACACTTCCTTTAGGCTAATAGATGTATTTATTAGCTGAAACTCCGTACGGTTTCGCGGGGTTTCAACAGTTGGGAGGGATTATGAGGTTTACTCATCCTGTCAACACGCTCAAGAAGCTCGGCTGCGGCCTTGCGTTTGGAGCAGCGGCCATCATGGCCATGCCGACTTCGGCACTCGCCTGCACCCAGATCTACATGGGCAGCAAGCTCACGGCAGACGGCAACACGTACTACGGCCGTTCCGAGGACTTCGGTCCGCGCTATGTCAAGCACTTTGGCATTGAGCCCGCACACAAGGACGGCAACGAGTACACCTCGGTCGAGTCCGGTTTTGAGTACAAGTCCAAGGGCGCAACCTACCGCTACACCTTCGTTCGCGACAACCCCTCGCAGTGGGAAGATCGCTACGACGCATATTCCGAGGCAGGCATCAACGAGAAGGGCGTCTCCTGCTCTGCCACGCTGAGCACCTCCTATAACGAGAAGGCCGAAGAGGCCGACCCCATCACCGAGGAGACTGGCATTGGCGAATACAGCTATGCCAGCGTCATCCTGGGCGAGAGCGCCACGGCCCGCGAGGGCGTCGAGCTCATCGGCAGCCTGATCGACGAGCAGGGCGTCTGCTCCAACGACCAGATCATCATTGCCGACAACAACGAGACCTGGTTGTTTGCAGCGCTTTCCGGCCATCAGTGGATTGCTATGAAGCTCGCCGATGACATCGCCTCGCTCAACCCCAACATCGGCAACCTCACCTATAACGTCGACCTCGATGACACCGAGAACTGTCTCCATTCCGAGGGCATCGAGTCCATGCCTAAGGAGAAGGGCTTTGCCGAGTACACCGACGGCAAGTTCGACGTCGCCAAGACCTACGGCGAGGAGATTAGCGAGGCCGGTATGCACCAGTGGTCGCGCTATATCCAGGGTCGTGATTACTTCATGGCTCCGCTTGCCGAGGGCACCGACTACGAGATCGTCAAGGACGAGCGCGAAGAGGCTCGCGCCACGACCGGCGCCCTGGTCCACGAGATGCAGCCGCTGTTCTTCCAGCCCGGCAAGTCCGACTGGAACACCTTTGAGATGATTCGTTCCTTCGCCGCTCGCGGCGAGAATGTCGCCGGCCTCAACGCCAACACCGACGGCGCCTATGCCATCGGCTCCAACCGCAACACCGAGATCCACACCTTCCAGATCCGTCAGGGCATGGACCCCGAGATCGCGACCATTCAGTGGGAGATGCTCTCCAACGCCGAATTCTCCGTCGCCATCCCCTTCTACTCCGCACTGCTCACCGAGGTCAGCCCCTACTTCAGCGATCAGGATGTCTCCTTCGATCACTGCGAAGAGGAAGACGTCGTGAACAACGAGGAGCCCAAGAACTCCATCAACTACGTCCTCATGGACATCAACACGCTCGCCTATGAGAACCGCGACCACTGCGCCACCGGCGTCCGCGCCTATCTCGACGCCCTGCAGAAGGAACTCATCGAGCAGAACCTGACCGTCGACGAGGCCATGCAGGCCGAAGAAGGCACCGAGGCCCGTACCGCCCTGGCCAACAAGGCCGGCAAGGCTGCAACCAAGAACACCTATGTTAAGTGCAAGGCCATGCTCGAGGAGATGCGCGACTACCTCAAGGAGGGCGATTTCTCCGAGGAGTTCGTCCCGAGCGACTACGATGCCGACAACGACTGCCTGGTCGAATCCATCACCTACGCCGACGAGGCCCTTTCCGATGAGGACGTGGCTGAGCCCGAGGCCGAAGAGGAAGAGGTCACCGAGGAGAAGTCCGAGGGCAACAACATGGCCGCCATGGCCGTTGGCGCCGTCGTCATCATCGGTGTCTGCGCCTACGTGATCTATCGTCGCAAGAAGGCCTAAGACCCTCATGTCCTAGCTGAGCGGGCGGGGCACATGAGTCACCTCGCCCGCTTAACCCGCCTTTCGACCGACGGGAAACCCGCCTGAAATCTTTTCAAAAAAGATTTCCCCGCACACACTTCGCTGTGCTATAGTGCAGCGCAACAGCAACTAGGTGCGACCGCGCCACGGCATCACGAAAGGAGCCACCAACATGAAGAACACGATGAAGTCTCTCAACAACTGGTGGTGGCGTGATGCGAATACGATCGGTCGACAGTGAGTCCCTCACGCCTGTTTTTGCGCTCTAGGTGATTGGAAGGCCTCCGGTTTCGACCGGGGGCCTTTTTCTATCTCGAGCCCGATCGCATTCGCATCACGCGCCTCCGCTTTTCTCTTGCACTCCCATTCCGAAAGGATTTTCACCATGTCTCAGAACACCACCGCCGCCCAGCCCCGCACCGTCCAGACCGCCGACCGCGGCAAACTCGATGTCCGCGCCCTCGTCCTGCTCGCCATCCTGCTCGCCGCCGGCTTCATCCTCAACTTCACCGTCGGCAAGGCCATCTCGGGCATCTCGGGCGGCATGATCAGCCCCGAGTTCATCATCTCGGCCTTCTGCCTCACCATCTTGGTCGTTCGTCCCAACATCGGCCAGGCGCTCGTCATTGGCCTCATCTCGGCTGCCGTGATCCAGATCACCACCACTTCGCCGTTCGTCGATTTTGCCGCCGAGGGCATCGCCGCCATGCTCATGGCCGGCATCGTCAACGCCGCCGGCAAGAACGGTCAGGTCAAGCCCGCCATCGCTATTGTCGCAACCTTCCTGACCACCTTTGTCTCCGGCGTCATCTTCATGGTCATCAAGATGGCCATGCTCGGCGTGGTAGGCGAGCTCGCCGCCGCCATGCTGCCCGTCGTCGCCATGACCGCCGTCTTTAACGCCATTCTGGTCGGCGCCCTCTACCTGCCCATCCAGAAGGCCCTTTGGCTCAACTAACCCGCTCGGCTTTACGAGCCACCCCATCTTGGCGTTCATTCGTCGCTTGCGTACCCAAGTACGCTTCGCTCCTCTTTCGCGCCAACCTGGGGCCCCTCGTAAAGCCGTCTCCGTGCTTCACCATCAAAGACTGTCCCAAACGACTAGCTTTTGGGGACGTTCTTAAACGACTGGTCATTTAAGAACGTCCCCAATGACTACGAAAGGTATCCATGGAAACGATCATCAACGTCGACGATGTCTCGTTCTCCTATGGCACGCAGACCGAGCAGGCGCTCAGCCACATCTCGCTCAGCGTGAACAAGGGAGATTTCATCGGCATCATCGGGCCCTCGGGCGCCGGCAAGTCCACGCTTGCCGCCTGTCTGTCGGGCGCCGTGCCCCACCACTACACCGGCACGTTCTTTGGGTCCGTCATGGTCGACGGCCACGACACCTGCGAAGTCTCGCTCACCGACGTGTCGCAAATCGTCGGCAGTGTGCTACAGGATATCGACACGCAGATGGTCGCTTCGATCGTCGAGGACGAGATGCTCTTTGGCCTCGAGAACTTTGGCGTTCCCCACGACCAGATCGAGCAGCGCGTGAGCGAAACGCTCGAGACCGTCGGCATCAGCGACCTGCGCGACCGCGAGATCGCAACCCTCTCGGGCGGACAGAAGCAAAAGGTAGCCATCGCCGCCATCCTCGCCATGCGTCCGCGCGTCTTGGTTCTAGACGAGCCCACCGCGGCACTCGACCCCGCCAGCTCCACATTGGTCTTCGAGACGCTGCGTGAGGCAAACCGCGTACTTGGAATCACCATCGTCGTCGTTGAGCAAAAGGTCGCTCTGCTCTCGGAGTACTGCAACCGCGTGTTCGTGCTCAACCATGGCGAAATTGCGCTGCAGGGCGAGCCACACGAGGTCTTCGCGCATACCGACGAGCTCCGTGCCATCGGCGTCGACTGCCCTCGCGTCACGCGTATCTTCAATAGCCTCGAGGCCGATGGCCTGGTAAGCGGTACCCCCTGCTTGGATGTCGATGAGGCTGAGCGCCTGATTTCGGGCATCGTCGACCCCGCACACGCGGCCATCGAAGCCCAGGCGCCCGCCGGTTCCCCGCATGCACCGTCGTTGCGCCCTCATGCCAAGGACGCCGAACCCGTACTCACCTTCGACCATGTTGAGTTTGCCTATCCCAATGGCGGAGCCGCCGTACACGACCTTAGCCTGACGCTCTATCCTGGCGAGCTCGTGGGCATCGTCGGCCAAAACGGTGCCGGCAAGACCACGCTCACCAAGCTGCTCACGGGTCTGCTCAAGCCCGCCTCGGGCAGCGTGCGCGTCACGGGCCTGGATACTGCCGCGGTCCCCACGAGCCGTATCGCCCGCGAGGTCGCAACGCTCTTCCAAAACCCCGACCGCCAGATCTGCAAGGACACCGTGCTCGACGAGGTCGCCTTTGGCTTGGAGCTTACCGGCATCGACCGTGCCGAGGCTCTGCGTCGCGCCCAGCTCGTCATCGACCGCTTTGGTCTGCCCGCCGACGAGGCACCGTTCTCGCTTTCGCGTGGCCAGCGACAAATGGTGGCGCTTGCCTCCGTCGTAGTGGTTGAGCCCAAGATCGTCGTGCTCGACGAGCCCACGAGCGGCCTTGATTACCGCGAATGCATGACCGTCATGGAAACGGTGCGTACCATGGCCGAGCGCGGTTGCGCCGTTATCATGGTCTGCCACGACATGGAAGTCGTCTCCGACTTTGCCGAGCGCATCGTAGTAATGGCCGACGGCCGCATCCTCGACCGCGGCCGCACGCACGAGCTATTCTCGAACATCGAACTCATGCAGCATGCCTACGTTGAGCCGCCCCAGGTCATCGAACTCTCGCGCCGTCTGGCATCTTCCGTCTCGCCCGCTTTTGCGCAGGTGAGCGAGGTCACCGATGTCGTTCGAATTACCAAGGAGATGGTCCACCGTGGTTAACGTCATCGACTACATGCCGGGCGATACGCTGCTGCATCGCCTGAACCCCGTCGTCAAACTGGGCCTCGCCGCCGCCATCATCATCGGCATCTTTTTGTCCGACACCTACGTGGCGCTGCTGGGCTTTTTGGCACTCACCCTTGCGCTGGGTGCCTACGCCGGCGTCGTCGACCGTCTGTTCTCGCTGCTCAAGTTGCTGATTCCGCTCGCGCTTATCATGCTGGTGCTCCAGCTGGCCTTTATGCGCGATGGCAACGTGGTGTGGGGTTTTATCACCGACACGGGCCTCATCACAGGATCGAAGGCCTGCCTGCGCCTGCTGGGTGTGGCGCTACCACTCATCCTCATGCTCATGGTGACAAAACTCAACGACCTTGCCAACGCCTGCGTCGAGGTGCTGCACGTGCCGTATCGCTATGCCTTCACCTTTACCACGGCGCTGCGCTTTGTGCCGGTGTTTGGTCAGGAGATGAACGCCATCATGGAGGCGCAGACCGCACGCGGCGTCGAGTACGACACCAAGAACCCCATCAAGAAGCTTAAGCTCATGCTGCCACTGTGTGTGCCACTGCTCATCTCGAGCGTGGGCAAGACCGATGCCACAGCCTTGGCGGCAGAACAGCGCGGCTTCTATCTGCGTACGCGCGCCAGCTCGTACAAGCGCTACCCCATCAAGGGCCTGGACATCGCCGTGCTCATCGTCAGCATCGCCCTCATCGCCATCGGCTTCCTGTTCTAGTTCACCACCGACAGCAACAGCCCAACGCAAAAGGCCTCGGCTCGCACCAAACGAGCCGAGGCCTTTACTGTTTCACCAGATAAAACCTACCAAAATTAACCTGTCCCTTTTTGGCAGGTCGGAAGCTAGAGGCGGTAGGGGGCGCCGCTGCGGATGATGGATTCGCGCACCAGCACATCCATGGCGTCGAGGGTGATCTCGGGCATCTCTCGGTACTTCTGCAGCACCGAGAGCTCGGTGCAGGCCAGAATGACGCGGTCACAGCCGCTACGGGCGAACTCCCACATCACGCGGTCGAACTTATCCATATCGGGCTCACGTCCGGCCTTCACATCATCGTAGATAAGCGACATCACATCGTTCTGACGTTTCTCGCTGGGATAGACAACCTCAACACCCGCAGCCTTACATTCGCGGCCGTAGACACCCGCGCCCACGGTTCCGTCGGTGCCCATGATGCCAATCTTGTGCACCGGCTCGGCCGGCATACTCAGGTTGGGGTCGAACTCGCACTCCCCCATCACCGCACCGGCCAGAGCATAGCGCACCGACTCACGCGGCATGTGGATAATCGGCACCTTCGTAAACGACTGGATCTGGTCGTAGAAGTAGTGCGACGTGTTGCAGGGA